>CACZQX010000202.1 GCA_902783445.1 uncultured Lachnospiraceae bacterium | reverse complement strand
CCACCGATTAAAATCGCTTTTTTGTCCTTTAAATTAAAGCCGTTTCCCAGAGGACCCATAATATAGACCTCATCTCCGGGCTTAAAGTTTGAAAACTCTTTTGTTCCTTCGCCTACAATTCGGTAAACAATGCGAATTCTGCCATTTTCCTTGTCTATTTCACAAATACCGAAAGGTCTCGGAAGCATTCTTGATTTGTCATTTGAATAAACGGAAATGAACTGACCGGCCTTTGCTTCTTTTGCTATTGTCGGAGCATCAAAGCAAATGCTGTAAAGTTCATCATTTATTTTATCCTGTTTATAAACCTTTACTTTTACTCTTTCCATTATATCTTTATTCTTTCTGTTTTTTATGATTATTTTCTGACTATCTTAAGATCCTCAATCATATCAAGTGCTGCCGCTCTTGCCGCATCGGCAAAGCCTTCTTCGCCGAAGTTTGCGTATTTTTCTTGTTTGTATGCGGCGATTATGCCTCTTGAAGAGTTAACTATGGCGCCAAGTCCGTCTTCGTTAAAGAAAGAAACAAGGTCTTTGCCTTTACCCCCTTGGGCACCGTAACCCGGAACCAAAATAAAGGATTTCGGCATGATTTTACGAAGCTTTGCACCCATTTCCGGATAGGTTGCTCCCACAACGGCTCCAACATAGGAATAATCATCTCCCATATGAAGCTCGCCCCATTTGGCAACCTGTTCACCCACAAGTTCGTATAAAGGCTTGCCGTCAATAAGTCTGTCCTGGAACTCTCCGCTGCTTTTATTTGAAGTCTTAACAAGTATGAAAAGCCCCTTCTTTTCTTCCTTGCAAACATCAATAAAAGGAATAATGCCGTCGGAGCCGAGATATGGATTGATTGTGGCAAAATCCTCATTAAAAGCATTCACAAAACTCGAACCAATCTTTGTTTTGCCAAGATGGCCCGTAGCATAGGCTGCGGAGGTGGTTCCGATGTCTCCGCGCTTAATATCCGCAATTACAACAAGACCGTTTTCTTTTGCATATTTACATGTTTCATTATAAGCTACAAGTCCCGGAATACCAAACTGTTCATACATGGCAATCTGAGGTTTTACGGCAGGCACAATATCGGCAATGGCATCAATAAGGCATACATTGTAATCCCAAACCGCTTTTGCCGCACCTTCCAAAGTCTCACCGCATTCTTTGAATGCCTTTTCTTTAATATGTGTCGGAATGTAATCCAACATAGGGTCAAGACCCACAACTACCGGCGCTCCGGTTGTTTTTATCTTTTTAATAAGTTCGTTAATCATGATTTCTCCTTAATTTAAAGCTTAAGCTTCGTAAACGACATTTCCGTTTACGATTGTTCTTTTTATTTTACCAAATACTTCATATCCGTCAAATGGTGAATTGTTGGATTTTGAATGAAATTTATTTATGTCAATCTTATAAGCGTTGTCTATGTCGATTATTGCAATATCTGCCGGCTTTCCCACACTTATATCGCCTTTGTCCGTCTCCAAAATTTTAGCCGGATTGCAGCTCATCATTTCAACAAGGCGTTTTAAGTCGATATAACCTTCCTTTACAAGATATGTATAGGAAAGAGCAAAGGCTGTTTCCAGGCCTACGATTCCGCATGGTGCATTTAAAAAGCCTTTGTCTTTTTCATCTTTTGCATGTGGAGCATGGTCTGTGGAAATCGCATCTATTATGCCTTCTTTTATGCCATTTTTCAAGGCTTCCACATCCTCTCTTGTCCTTACCGGCGGATTCATCTTATAATTAGAATCCTTTAAATCCACCATATCTTCCGTCAAAACGAAGTGATGCGGGCAAATCTCAGCCGTAAGAAGCGCTCCCCCATCCTTTCCTTTTTTTATGTAATTAACCGATTCTTTTGTTGAGCAATGGCAAAGATGAAGCCTTGCCCCTGTCATAAGGCTTAAGCCTATGTCTCTTGTGGCAATCACATCTTCCACGTCGTTGGAAACGCCCCCTACTCCAAGGGCATCGGCCAATTTTCCGGCATTTACCACGCAGCCTTTAACCATGGTGATTTCTTCGCAATGAGCAAAAACAGGAAGTTTCTCTTTTGCGGCAATTTCCATGGCTTCTTTGTACAATGCCGCATCCATTACGGATTTGCCGTCTTCTGAAATAGCGCAAATTCCCGCTTCTTTCATGCCTTTAATGTCCGCAAGTTCTTTGCCTTGCTGGCCCTTTGTTACGGCACCGATGGGCAAAACATTTACTTTCGCTTGCGCCGCTTTATCAAGAATATATTTTACCGTATCCGCACTGTCGCAAGCCGGCTTTGTATTTGGCATTGCGCAAATTGTTGTGTATCCTCCCGCCGCAGCCGCCTCGCATCCGCTTTTTATAGTCTCTTTATGCTCAAATCCCGGTTCTCTAAGGTGGGTATGCAAATCAATAAGACCCGGAATAACAATACAGCCGGTAGCATCTTCAATTTTGTCGGCGTCTTTTTCTATGTTTTTTGCGACCTCTTTTACAAGTCCGTCTTCAACATAAACGTCCAAAATATCATCTGCTCCGGTTGCGGGATTTATATATCTTCCATTTTTTATAATTAATTTCATAATATGGTTCCTTTCATAATATAAGATGCTTCCGCAAGCGAAAACATCTTTTTAAAACTTCTTTTTATTTAGTTCATGTCAGGATCTTTGTAGTAAGGAACCTCATACATTTCATCCGACATGGTCTTAAGAATTCGCTTAAGGGTTTCCACATCTTCTTTTGAAAGCACTCTTTCCATTCTTGCCATAACGGTTTTAACGTAGTCATAGCCCATGTTGTAGTATTTGAGGTATTTTTCCGTAACCTCCAAGTGGAACTCTCTCTTGTCTTTTGTAGACTGAACTCTGTTTATATATCCTTTTTTAATAAGGCAATTAACTTTGTATGCCGCATTTGGTGATGAAACATCGATAAATTTGGCAAATTCGTTAACCGTAGGCTTATCCATAGCATAGATTACTTCCATACAAAAAGATTCAACCGTAGAAAGAGTTGCCTCTCTGTCCCCGAAATTCATAAATGCATGCTTGTAGAAATTTAATTTAAACTTCGTATAAACACGATTAAAAGCCTCTACTAACTTCATCCTGATACTTCCTTTCGCTTAAAGCTTAAGTATGAATTTATCTAAAATAATTTACTTATTAATTCTAACAAATCTTGCTTCTTTTATCAATAATTAAAGTTCAAAAAAAGGCGGAAGCCATAAATCTTTCGTTCATGGTTTCCGCCCTCGGATCAAAAGCCGTTTAATTCAAGGCATATGCCCCAAATATTTTCATTTATGCGATTGAAATAAGTTTCTTCTCGTCTTCCTTCTTCTGAAGGTTATCAGGAAATTCCAACTTCAATACGCCGTTTTCAAAGCCGGCGTTGATGTCATTTTCGGTAACATCCTTGCCAACATAGAAGCTTCTCTTGCAGCTTCCGAAATATCTTTCACGACGTAAGTAGTTGCCTTTTTCGTCTTTCTTCTCGTCTTCTGTTTTCGTAACGGCGCTTATTGTTAAGTTACCGTCCTTAAGTTCTGCTGTAATGTCTTCTTTATTATATCCCGGCAGCTCAACCTCAAGTTTGTACTTACCGTCTTCGTGCTTAATATCCGTTTTCATCATTGAAAGTTCTTTGTTGCCCATATTTCCGAAGAAATCATCCCCGAAAAAGTCATCAAAGAATGCAGGTGCTGCAAAAAAGTCGTCAACGTAACAATTGTTTTTTCTTGGTAATAACATAGGTCATCGCTCCTTTTCTTTAAATTCGTCTTCATCTTAAAGCATAGCGCTTTAAGACTCGGGCTATTGTTTGTTTTTTTCAAGCAGATGTTTGTTTTATCTGTTTGACTATATCTATTTGATATATTATATATAGCACATATTGTTAGCACTGTCAAGAGGCGAGTGCTAATTTGTTTTTCCCCTATTTTTCATCACCCGACTCCTAAATTGCTCTATTTTCCGTGCTTTTCATTCAAAGCTTCTTTTAAGTGAATTATTTTCATCTTAAAATTGACATTTTTTCATTAAAATTATTTACAAATTTTTTCCAGCTGATATAATAAGACTCAACTTGAGAAATTGTTCAACATGAAGATGAAACGAATTCATCTAAAGAAGGAGTAATATGAATAAGAAAGCTAATAACAATATTGAAATCAGATGGCATGGTCGCGGCGGACAGGGAGCTAAAACAGCAGCTCTTCTTTTAGCCGATGTTGCTTTTAAAACAGGTAAATATGTTCAAGGTTTCCCTGAATACGGTCCTGAAAGAATGGGCGCACCTATCACAGCCTTTAACCGCATAAGCGATGGCGAAATCCGTGTTCATTCTCACATTTACAGACCTGATTACGTTGTTGTTGTTGACGATTCTTTGTTGGAATCGGTAGATGTTACGGCCGGTCTTAAAAAAGACGGTGCCATCATCGTAAACACAAAAATGGATGCTTCCGAAGTCGCTAAAAAACTCGGCGGTTTCGAAGGCAATATTGTTACAATAGATGCAAAGAGAATTTCAATGGAAGCTTTGGGCAAGAACTACCCTAACTCTCCTATGCTTGCAACAGCCGTTGCCGTAAGCAACGTTATGGATGAGGATGTTTTCCTTGATGAAATGCTTAATTCATATAAACATAAATTCGCATCAAAGCCGGAAGTAATCGAAGGCAACATGAATGCACTTAAAATGACTCTTGAGGAAATAAGCCGCAAAGTCAAAGCAGTAGCATAATTCTTATAAAATATTATTATAATAGTACAATTAGCGACATCTGTTGATTAAACAGATGTCGAATTTTATAGTCAAAATCAGACAAATAATCCACAGAAAGGTTTAGATATGAGAACAGATATTTCAAAAATCAATCTTGAAAGTCCCTACACAGATCTTACCGAAGGTCTTAAAGTTTTTAACGGCGGTACTTCAAAGCAGTTCCATACAGGTGAATGGCGAACCAATACTCCTGTTTTTCATGCGGATAAATGCAAACAATGCTTGCTTTGTGCTCCGGTCTGTCCGGATTCTTCCATTCCCGTTAAAGACGGCAAACGTGGCGACTTTTTATACGACTATTGCAAGGGCTGCGGCATTTGCGCAAAAGCATGCCCGTTTGATGCAATCACAATGAAGGAGGGTAAATAATGGCTATCAGAGAACGTATGTCGGGAAACGAAGCCGTTTCCTACGCAATAAAACAAATCAATCCGGATGTAATGCCTGCCTTCCCGATTACTCCGTCTACGGAAATTCCTCAATATGTTTCAACATATATCGCAAACGGCGAAATTGACACGGAATTTATCCCGGTTGAAAGCGAGCATTCATCCATGAGTGCGGCTGTAGGCGCAAGCGCTGCGGGTGCAAGAACATTAACGGCCACATCCAGCTGTGGTATGGCCCTT
>CACZQX010000201.1 GCA_902783445.1 uncultured Lachnospiraceae bacterium | reverse complement strand
TAGCTCAGTTGGTAGAGCACTTGACTTTTAATCAAGTTGTCCGGGGTTCGAATCCCCGATGTCTCATATTTAACCACTGTAAATATTTACAGTGGTTTTTTTGTATACTTGACGAGAAAACACACTTTCATAGTACATTTAGACTTCTTTTACCGATTGTTTTTTTTCGATCTTATCTCATGATTGAATTATAATTATTTGCCATGATATAATGATTTCTGATTGATATAATTGCATATTAAAGACAAATAAAAGACTTATAGTATAGATTAAAAGGAGCAAAAATAAATGAGATTTGTTATTCAAAGGGTTAAACATGCAGATGTAAAGGTTGAGGGAGAAACGGTCGGAAAGATTAACAAAGGCTTTATGGTACTTATAGGTGTTTCAAATGCTGATAGTAAAGAAATTGCCGATAAAATGATTAAAAAGCTTGTAAATATGCGTATTTTCGATGATGAAAACGGGAAGACAAATTTGGGACTTGCGGATGTTAATGGTGAGCTTTTATTAATATCACAGTTTACTCTTTATGCTGATTGCAAGAAAGGTAACAGACCTTCTTTTATTGCAGCGGGTGGACCGGATATAGCCAATGAACTTTATGAATATATAATATCAGAATGCAGAAAGAAAGTTCCCGTGGTAGAGAAGGGAATATTCGGTGCGGACATGAAAGTGAGCCTTGAAAATGACGGCCCCTTTACGATTGTTCTTGATTCGGAAACATTATAGATTTTGGAAAACTTTATTTTTTTCATAAGCTTTTATAGAGTCAAGAACCGTATTAACGCTTTCTTCTATACCAAAATCCGAAGTGTGCATTGTTAAATTATAGTGAGCTGCCAATCCCCAAGGCATACCGGTAAAATGTTGGCAATAGTGGACTCGAAGTTCGGTTTCGTGTTTAACAAGTCTTTTGGCTTCTTCAAAAGAAATATTATTAATGTTTGAAACACGTTTTGCTTTAAAATCATCGTCAGCTGAGAAGAATAGATCAAATGTATTTGGTCTGTCTTTCAGTACATATCCTCCCAAACGACCGACAATTACGCAGCTTCCTTTGGATGCCAGGTCTTTAATAACTTTGCTTTGAGCTGCAAATATTTCATCTTGCTTGGAAGTCATTTGGCTCATTTCATAGCTGTTTTGTACAAGGCTGAATACGAGACCTGTTTTAACACGCTCTTCGTTATTCTTGATTGAATCCACCGGAAGGCCTGTATTTGCAGCCGTTTCGGCAATTATTCCGTAATCATAAAAAGGAATATTAAGCGCTTTTGCAACTTTTTCTCCGATTTCATGGCCACCGCTACCGAATTCTCTCTCAATGGTAATAACAAGCGGATATTCTGCCTGTAAATCGTCTGTTTTGCCGACTGAATCTTCTTTTGCGGGTACGGCAAGAAATTTATCGATAAAGTGAATTTTTTTATTATAAAATCTAACAAAATATCCGACTAAAAATGCTGCAATAATGGTGCCTTCACGCACCCCGATAAGGCTCTTGAAATATAAAATCGAAATAAGGGTACTGAGTCCGATAAAGACCCAATCCAGTATTATTTTTATGGTTCCGAAGTCCAAATGAATCTTATCGGAAATTGCGGAAATAGCGCCTTCCGAAGCCATAACGATAAGACCGGCTTTGACTTCCAAGAAAACACCGAAAGCCATTATCAGGCAGCTGACAATACAAAGTATTAATCGAATCGGGTAAGATGAGATTTCCAAAGGTGAGACAATTGCCAAAGTTAAGTCCGTAAAATAGCTGAAGAGAAAAACCACAACGAGCTGCAACAAATTTATAATTTTATAGTTTTTACGCAAAAGAGCTATTTGTAAAATGACAAAAATCACATTTACAAAAGTAGTAAATAAACCCATGGAAAGCGGGAAGATTTGGCTTAGAACATATGCCAATCCCGCAGATGGAGAAACGCCCAATCCTGATTTAGTGGAAAGGGCGATACCAAATGCTAAAATAAACAATCCCAGCGCCAATATAACAATTCTTTTTATAAATAATTGTTTGTTTATAATCATAAATACTACAAATCCATTGAAGCTTGTAAATTAGATGATTCTGTTCTTATTTTGTCAATAGCTTGCGACATATCGGAAACAGTATCGACCTGTTTGTTTGTAATTTCCGCAATGAGATCTATTTGCTCAAGGATAGTTGTAATTTTAGAAAACATACTTTCCAACTTTTCTGTAATCTCTTTTGATGAATCCTGGCTTGTTTTGGCAAGTTTACCCATCTCACCTGCAACAACGGCAAAACCGGCGCCCAGTGTACCGGCTCTTGCAGCCTCGATAGATGCATTTAATGCAAGAATATTTGATTTTGATGAGTTACTCTGAAGTCCCTTAACAATTTGATTTGCTTCGGTAATTTCTTCTTTTACAACATCAGATAATGACTTGATTTCACCGACTTTATCCGATAAATCGGATGTTGCAAGTTTGATTGAAGTTATGTTTTCATCGGTATTTTCAATATCCTGATTGAGCTCTTCGGCACAACTTTTTAAACCTACTTTTTTAGAAATGTTAACGGCACAGCTAACCAACCCCACAACTTCTCCGTTTTCTCTAAGCGGCGTAAGGATACCTTTTACAGGAACGCCGTATACTTCAGGCGGAAGAATATCGGTTGCGCTTTCGCCTGTTTCCATAAGATGCATAACAAAACCGTCAGCTCTACTTTCAGGATTCAGCGGCGTACCTACCGGAATAGGCAAAGATAATGTTTTACCATCCCACGTACCCAAAGATTTTTCTCTGTCTACCAAAGAAATGCAGACATCAAGATCAAGGAAATCTTTGAGGTAAGGAAGTGTAATTTTTAAAGCATCAATGAGTCTAATATTATCCATAAGAAACCTCCTAAATACACATTATAGTTTTACCCTATTATGATGAATAAATTATACATTTAATTGCAAAAGCTTTCAATAAAAATGTAGTAAAAAGTTGATAATTTTTTATAATTTATCCTTTCATGACAATTCGAAAAAATCTATTGAAAAAAATATATCAAAAGCCTTGAAACCGCGCTACAGCTTGACAAATCGGTATTTAAATAATAAACTATTCTAATACGAATGCGGTGAAAAATCCGCAAAAAGGAGCGATATAAATGATTAAAAAACCTTATTATATAACGACGGCAATTACATATACATCGGGCAAACCTCATATCGGAAACACATATGAGGCTATTTTGGCCGATAGCATTGCAAGATATAAAAGATTGGAGGGATATGACGTTTGTTTCCAAACGGGAACCGACGAACATGGCCAAAAAATCGAGATTAATGCGGAGAAAAA
Source organism: uncultured Lachnospiraceae bacterium (assembly GCA_902783445.1). Lineage (GTDB taxonomy): Bacteria > Bacillota > Clostridia > Lachnospirales > Lachnospiraceae > RUG12871. The sequence continues at coordinate 6,848 of CACZQX010000201.1, read as the reverse complement.
GGGAAAAAGCCCGAAGGAATTTGTAGACGAAGTGTCCGGAGAAATCAAAAAAATATGGGATCTTGTGGGGACATCTTATGACAGATTTATAAGAACCACAGATGCAGACCACGAAAAACAAGTACAGAAGATATTCAAGAAGCTCTATGAAAAGGGTGATATTTACAAAAGCGAATATAACGGAATGTACTGCACTCCTTGTGAAAGCTTTTTTACCCCGAGTCAGCTGGTTGATGGTAAATGTCCGGATTGCGGACGCCCGGTAACGGAGGCAAAGGAAGAAGCTTACTTCTTTAAAATGTCAAAATACGCGGACAGACTTATAGAGCATATAAATACTCATCCTGAGTTTATACAGCCGGAATCAAGAAAGAATGAAATGATGAATAACTTCCTTCTTCCGGGTCTTCAGGATCTTTGCGTGTCCCGAACATCTTTCAAATGGGGCATTCCCGTCGATTTTGATGACAAACATGTTGTTTATGTTTGGCTTGATGCGCTTACAAACTATATTACAGGCCTTGGATATGATGTGGACGGCAATAATGATGAGAAATTCAACAAATATTGGCCGGCGGATTTACATCTTATAGGCAAGGATATTATCCGCTTCCATACAATTTATTGGCCTATTTTCCTTATGGCTCTTGATTTGCCGCTTCCAAAGCAGGTTTTCGGACATCCTTGGTTGTTACAGGGCGGCGAAAAAATGAGTAAATCAAAAGGCAACATTCTCTACGCGGATGACCTTTGCGAGATGCTCGGTGTTGATGCTGTCAGATATTTCGTGCTTCACGAAATGCCTTTTGATAATGACGGAACCATCACATGGGAGCTTTTGGTTGAAAGAATCAATTCAGACCTGGCAAATACACTCGGAAACCTTGTTAACAGAACAATTTCCATGTCAAACAAATATTTTGACGGTATTGTAAAAGATGCCGGAGTGAAAGAGCCGGTTGACGATGATTTGATTGCGATTGTAACATCTACAAAAGAAAAAGTCGCAAAGAAAATGGAAAGTCTTCGCGTTGCGGATGCAATAACGGAAGTATTCAACGCTTACAGACGTTGCAACAAATACATAGACGAAACGATGCCTTGGGCGCTTGCAAAAGAAGAAGACAAGCTTCCGAGATTGAATACGGTTCTTTATAATCTCATAGAGAGTATAAACATTATTACAACACTTTTAAAACCTTTCCTTCCGAATACCGCGGATGCGATATTTACGCAATTAAACACAAAAGAAAGAGCTTTTGATGATTTGGATAAATTCGGCTTGTATGAGTCCGGAACAAAAGTGGTTGAAAAACCCGAAATACTTTTTGCAAGACTCGATCAAAAAGAAGTAATGGAAAAAGCAAAAGCACTTCAGGAAAAACTTGCAAAGAAATTTGCCGAGGAAAATCCGGAAGAAGCGCAGGCTGAAAATAATGCAGACGGACCGGTAATCGATATTGAGAAAAAGGAAGAAATCACATATGACGATTTCATGAAAATGCAGTTCCAAGTAGGTGAGATTATTGAATGCGAGGAAGTTCCGAAATCAAAGAAACTTCTTTGTTCAAAGGTAAAAATCGGAAGCGAAATCAAACAGATTGTTTCAGGAATCAAGGCCTACTATAAACCGGAAGATATGGTCGGTAAAAAAGTAATGGTGCTTGTTAACCTTATTCCTGCCAAGCTTGCGGGAGTATTATCCGAAGGCATGATTTTATGTGCGGAAAACGAAAAAGGGGAATTGGCCCTTATGACTCCTGAAAAGGATATGCCTGCCGGTGCCGAAATCTGCTAATAAAAAGATTATTTAAATCCCGAAATGCTGCCAAAAGGCAGCTTTCGGTGATTTTTATATTTGAGCTAAAGCAATGCTTTTGGACTCAGAGAAGGAATAAATGAGACAATTGGGGAAGAAGAATGAAAAAGATAATTGGGGTATTGCTTGCATTGTTTGTATGCTTAAGCCTTGTGGGCTGTGAAAAAAACAAAAAGCAAGAAGAAACAAAAACAACAAAACAAACGGAAACACAGGCTACAACACAGGAAGAGACCAAAAGTCCAAAGTCAGACAGCATGGCCCTTAAGCTTGAGGGAACAAAACTTATTGATGCAACCGGCAATCCTGTGCAGTTAAAAGGAATCTCAACACATGGCATCGCATGGTTTCCTGACTATCTAAATCAAGACTGTATTAACAATTTAAAAGATTTATTCGGAATAAATGTATTCAGAATTGCCATGTATACTGATGAATATAACGGATATTGCAGCGGCGGAGACAAAGAAAACTTAAAACAGATGGTAAAAAACGGCGTAGAATATGCAACAAATGCCGACATGTATGTAATTGTGGACTGGCATATTTTAAACGATAACAACCCACTTATTCATAAAGAAGAAGCAAAAGAATTCTTTTCGCAGATGACATCGGAATTCGGAGATAGGGACAATATCCTTTATGAAATTTGCAACGAACCGAACAACGGCACAGGTTGGGGAGATGTTAAAGCCTACGCAAACGAGATTATTCCGATAATCAGGGCAAATGATCCGGATGCCATTATAATAGTCGGAACGCCGACCTGGTGCCAGGATGTGGATCAAGCAGCTGCAGATCCGATAACGGGCTATGATAACATTATGTATTCATTGCATTTTTACGCTGCAACCCATAAAGACGATTTAAGAAACAAAATGACAAATGCCATAAATGCAGGACTTCCGATTTTTGTGTCGGAGTTTGGTATATGCGATGCAAGCGGAAACGGTGCGATAGACGAGGAATCGGCTAATGCTTGGGTTAGTCTTATAGATGCAAATAATGTAAGCTATGTTTGTTGGAACTTATCAAACAAGCAAGAATCATCGGCATTAATTAACAGTGATTGCAGCAAAACAAGCGGCTTTACCATAGACGATTTAAGCGCGGAAGGAAAATGGCTGCATGCCACATTGACTAAATAAAGATTTAGTAAAAGGAAATACAAATGATTTTTGAAACACACGCACATTATGATGATAAAGCCTTTGATGAAGACAGGGAAGAGCTTATCAAATCCTTAAAAGAAAAGAATATATGTAATGTAATCAATGTTTCCGCGGAGCTTGACAATATAAAAAAAACCGTGGAACTTACAAAAAAATATGATTTTTTCTACGGCGCTGCGGGAGTGCATCCATCGGAAGTCTACGAACTTAAGGGTAATGATATTGAAAAAATAGAGGCTGCGCTTTTGGAGCCGAAAATGATTGCCGTGGGAGAAATCGGGCTTGATTATTATTGGGATAAGGAGCCGGAAAAACAAGCAATCCAGCGTGATTGGTTCGGACGTCAAATAGAACTTGCCAAGCGCTTGAACAAACCGATAATCGTTCATTCAAGAGATGCGGCCAATGATACCATGAAAGTAATGGAAGAACACAAGGCTTTTAATGTGCATGGTGTTATTCATTGCTATTCGTATTCAAAGGAAATAGCACAAGAATTTGTAAAGCGCGGTTACTATATAGGTGTAGGCGGCGTTGTAACATTTAAAAACGCAAGAAAGCTTGTGGAAACGGTGGAAGCCATTCCTTTGGAAAAAATTTTGATAGAGACGGATTGTCCTTATATGGCGCCGGAGCCATACAGAGGAAAGCGCAATTATTCGGGATATCTTGAATATGTTGTGGATAAAATCGCTGAAATCAAAGGAATCAGTGGAAAAGAAGTTGAAGAAATCACAAGAGAGAATGCAAGGACACTATTTAGAGTCTAGTATCAGACTAAAAACAAAGTATAAAAACCGCTTATTTAGTGAAGCAGGTTAAAATAACAATATGGAAGCAAAAGAAAAATACATGAAAGAGGCTATAAAGCAAGCAAAAAAGGCATATGCACTGGAAGAGGTGCCGATCGGCTGCGTTATAGTTTACGGAGGAAAAATAATAGGACGCGGTTACAATCGCAGAATGACGGATAAAACAGCCCTTGCCCATGCAGAGCTTACGGCCATTAAGAAGGCCTGCAAAAGGATAGGGGACTGGCGCTTGGACGACTGCGAAATGTACGTGACGCTGGAACCGTGCCAGATGTGCTCGGGAGCCATAGTGCAGTCGCGTATTAAGAAAGTGTATATTGGCTGCATGAACCCGAAGGCAGGTTGTGCGGGCTCTGTAATGAACATGCTGCAGGTGCCGCAGTTTAATCACCAAGTGGAAACGGAAAAGGGCGTTTTGGAAGAAGAGTGTTCGAAAATGCTCAGCGCCTTCTTTAAGGAACTAAGAAAAAAGCAAAAGGTCGAAAAGGACCAAAACAAAGAATAGAGTAAGAAAATGGCAAATTTAGGTAATCCTACAAATACAATCGAAATATTAAAAAAATACGGTTTTTCCTTTCAAAAGAAATTCGGACAAAATTTTTTGATTGACAATAATATCCTTGAAAAAATCGTTGAAAATGCCGGGGTGACAAAAGACGATCTTGTTATCGAGATAGGTCCGGGAATCGGCACGCTGACTCAACATCTTTGCGAACATGCAAGAGAAGTGGTGGCAGTGGAAATCGACAAAAAGCTTATACCGATCTTGGAAGATACTTTATCGGAATATGACAATGTAAGGGTTATTAACGAAGATATTTTAAAAGTTGATGTAAACAAAATCGCAGAGGAAAGAAACGGCGGAAAAAATGTTAAAGTTGTGGCAAACCTGCCATATTACATTACAACACCGATTATAATGGGACTTTTTGAAAGTAATCTGCCTCTTGAAAGTATAACCGTAATGGTTCAAAAAGAAGTGGCCGAGCGCATGCAGGAGGGCCCGGGAACAAAAGACTACGGAGCTCTTTCTTTGGCGGTACAGTTTTATTCCAAGCCTAAGGTGGTTTTGAATGTGCCCGCAGGCTGCTTCATGCCAAAGCCAAATGTGGATTCGGCGGTAATTAAGCTTGAAAAATACGAACAGCCTCCTGTTGAAGTAAAAGATTCGAAGAAAATGTTTGAGATAATCAGGGCTGCATTTAATCAAAGAAGAAAGACTTTGACAAACAGTATTGCAAATTCAGGGGAGTTAAACTATTCGAAAGATGATGTGGGTAAAGCCCTTGAAACAATGGGCTTATTAAGCACAGTTAGGGGAGAGGCACTTACGCTTGAGCAGTTTGCAAAGTTGTCGGATTTGCTGGGATAAAATTTATAATATTTAGAAATACATTTTTAGTTTGTGAGGATTAAGTGTGGAGTAAAGATAGTGATCTTCCCACTTACCCTTAACTTCTATGCTTTTTTCCAAAAGACCGTTGCGTTTAAAACCAAGGCGCTCTATAAACTTTATTGAAGCTTGATTTTCAGGCATAATAAAGCATTCCAGACGATGAACCTTTAAGTCTTTGAATATTGCGTTGTTTGCGCCCGAAACGGCTTCGAGTCCCACATGTTCTCTTCTGTGGTCTTTGTCGATTTTATATCCCAAAATAGCGCTAAAGTAAGGTGAATTTCTTAAATGAGAATAAGAAACGGTTCCCAGCACTTTAAAAGGGTTCTTTTTGTCAAAAACATAGAAACGTACATATTTAAGATTTAAAAACGCCTTGTATTCCGCTCTCAAAATGGAAGCCTGTCCCGCTTCGGTATAGTAATCCGGCGAATGAAAAGGTTCGTATTTTTCAAAGTCGGCTTTATTTCTTGTGACAAAATCATACACTATGGAAGCATCATTCTCATTTAATACGCGTAAAACCAAGTGCTTTGTTTCATATTCGAATTTCATTTTTTCCCCTTTAATATTAGTTTTAACAATCCGTTTTTTTAAAATTAAACTAATCAGTCAGCTTGTATTTTGTCCAGCTCTTCCAGTTCTTCGTCGGAATATCCGGTAAAAATCGGATTAATTACTCCTTCAGTTTCACGGTATGACTGAAGTCTGTGAAGCTTGCAGCCTTTAAGCCAGTTTCTTATCTCTTTAACATCTTCCGGAGAATGCAGCTCTTTGCAAAGAGTTGTTCTGAATTCATAGTCATCTACATTGTTCATAATAAAATCAATGCTTTCTTGAATTTTGGACAAATCGACGTTTTCGATACCGCAAGCCTTGGGATAATTTTCTTTTGTTGCTTTAATGTCCATTGCAACATAGTCAATTAGGCCTTTGTTATACAGATCTTTTAAAACATCAGGTCTGTAGCCGTTGCTGTCTAACTTTATTTTGTAACCGAAAGCACGTATTTTCCTGATAAAATCTTCCAAGTCAGGCGATAAAGTTGCCTCACCGCCCGTTATACAGACGCCTTCAACCTTTCCGACACGTTCTTTAAGATATGCCAAAACCTCTTCTTCCGGAATAACCGGCTCGTCATTTGGTGTAAGAACCAAACCTTTGTTATGGCAAAAAGGGCATCTGAAATTGCAGCCCCCAAGAAAAATTGTGGCGCCCAAAAGCCCCGGATAATCAACAAGTGTAAATTTATTAAAACCATGAATTGTCATAGAAATAACCTCAAAAAAATAGTTGGTCTTTTTGCATATGAATTTCCATATAATTGTGATAATCGACCTAAGATTATTTTACCAAATACTACTGGTATTTGAAAGAAAGATTTTATAATAGCTTCAGGATAAAAGAAAAAAGCCGCAATTGTCGAAAGGTGCGTAAACATAAGTAATATTGACAAAAAAAGCTCTATAATCTATACTATAATTCCGTGATGCCAAGCTTCGGCATCATCTAATTAAACAGTCATAACCTTTCCGTGCAGCCGGGGCGTTAGCGGTGCCTTCTACCTGCAATCCGCTATAGCAGGGGTGATGCTTTATGGAGGGTAACGTTTGCAGGGCTGCCTTAGGTAAGTGGCGTTGAGACTTGGG
>CACZQX010000200.1 GCA_902783445.1 uncultured Lachnospiraceae bacterium | reverse complement strand
GAAGCCTCAAGATTGAAAAAAGAAATATCGTATTCATCCGTTTTGCCGGCAGGCATGTATTTTTCAAAACGGGCTTTATCCGCTTTTATTACAATTTTCATAAATAACCTCTCCTTTTTCCGATAAGACTAAACCCCGTAAACCAGCATAACAAGCGGCACCGTAACCACGCTGAAAAGCGTTGTAATAAACACGCATCTTGCAGCCGCACCCGTGTTGGCTTTGTACTGTTCCGCAATCATGGACTGAGCCGCAGAAGCCGGCAAAGCAGCGGTAAGCACAAGAATACCGGCCATGTCTTTATCGATTTCAAACGGCAGAATCTTTATAATCAGGATAGTTGCAAGTGGGATAATAAGAAGACGTATTGCCGCAAGGACAAACATTTTTTTATCCTCAAATACAGCCTTAAAAGGAAGTCTTGAAAGAGAAAGTCCCACAACTATCATCGAAAGACCGCTTGTAATGTTTGCTATATATCCAAGCATGTCCGAGAGTATTTCCGGAAGCGGAATGTTAAGGCCGTAAAAAATGAAACCTATTACCACCGCTATGTTAATATTGTTTAAAAGCATTTTTCTTATGCTTAATTTTTCTTTCGCTTTTGTATTAAGAGTTACCAGCTTTATTCCAACGGAAAAAATAAGAAGATTTGTTATGACATTGCAAAGAGCCATCATAAACAATCCTCTCGTGCCGTAAATAGCCAATGCCAAAGGAAATCCCATAAAACCGTTGTTTGACAAAAGAGCGGTATAAAGCCAATTGCCCTTATCTTCGTCCGGCACCCTCATAACTTTTACACCGATAAGACCGATTAAAAACATAAGAAGGTGAAGCAATGCCACTCCGGGAATGACAAATATTCCTTCGTGCATAAGCCCGCTTCCTTGCTGATCGACTATTGCAAGAAAAACCGTTGCCGGCATGGTTACATTAAGAACCAGGCTTGAAAAATCCGGCGCCGCCTCCTTGTTAACATAGCGCCTTTTACCAATATAAAAACCTAAGAATATAAGCGCAAACAAAATGATTACGCTTGAAACTACCACATACATTTTATTATCTCTTTTCCTATTTAATAACAATGATTGTACATTCATATATGCTTATAGTCAAGAAATATCGCCACTTTCGGCATCTTAAACACTTTTTTATTGTTTTTATTGCCAATTTTGGGCAAAACTCTTATACTAGCAACTGTATATTTTATTAAAAAACCCATTAATGAAAACTTGTTTTTTTCTGTTTAATTTATATTTATTTGAGGTAAAGAATGGAAACAACAAAACTCCCTTTTATGTCCAAAGACAAAAAGTTTTACAAAACCCTTGTTGGGCTCGTAGGCTTTGTTGCTTTGCAAAATGTTATAGCATTTACCGTTAATATGGCTGATAACATTATGCTTGGAAGTTACTCCCAAGATGCTCTTTCCGGGGCATCCATTATAAATCAGATTTTCTTCCTGATACAGCAATTCGGCGTATCGGTGGCCAATACTTTGGTTGCCCTTTCCGCTCAGTATTGGGGCGAAAAACGTATTTCTCCCATCAGGACTCTGTCAGGCTATGCCTTAAAGCTCAGCTTAATTATTGCAATTTGCTTAATTATCGTGGGTACTTTTATGCCCGGACTTTTATGCAGTATCTTTACAACCGACGCTGCGATTATTGCCCAGGGTGTGGATTATATGAAGATTGTAATCTGGTCCTTCGGAATCTTTTGTATAACAAGTGTGCTTTATGCAGCACTGCGTGCTGTGGGAATTGTTAAGATATCCTTCTATACGGCAATCGTAACACTTATTATTAACTGCAGTATTAACTACGTGCTTATTTTTGGAAAACTGGGATTTCCGGAGCTTGGTATTAAAGGCGCCGCCATCGGCACACTTATTTCAAGAATTATCGAATTCATCATAATGGTGGCCTATTGCAAGAAAGATAAAGTGCTTGCCCTTTGGGATAATTTTAAAGAAGTAATGAAATCAAGCAAGCTTTTAAGAAAAGATTTTTACCGCCTCTACATGCCAAACCTTTGTGCCACGGTAATATGGGGAATTTCGATTCCTGTACAAACCGCAATACTGGGACACTTATCCCCGGATGCATTGGCGGCAAACTCCGTGGCTTCAACATTTTATCAATACGCAAAAGTTGTTACCATGGCTATGAGCTCTTGCTCCGGTGTAATGATAGGTAAAGCAATCGGCGAGGGTAACCGCGAGCTTGTTAAACAATACGGCAGAACTTTAAGCATTCTTGATATAATCTTGGGAGCCGTGCTTGCATTTATACTCTTTGCCCTTAGGGGACCGCTTCTTAGCCTTTACAGCCTAAATCCAAATGCTCTCGCACTTGCGGACAGCCTCATAATATTACAGGCAATTATTATGCTGGGAATGGCTTACCAAATGCCGGTTTCCTTCGGTATCATCCAAGGCGGCGGCGATGCAACCTTCACCATGAAGATGAATATGATTTGCACATGGCTTATTGTTATGCCCCTTACCTTTATGGGTGCTTTCTGGTGGAATTTGCCTATTGTATGGCTGGTGCTTGTTATCCAGTCGGATCAGCTGTTTAAGTGCATACCTGTTTTCTTTAAATTTAGAAAATATACTTGGATTAAGAAATTAACCAGAGACGAAAAAGCAATAGCCGGAAATTAACTTCCGGCTATTTTTTATTTCTTCTTTTTGTATTTTGTTTTTAATTCAATCTGTTTAAGCTTAAGATTTGTATTGTAAAAATCTTTTGTTGTACATCCCGCTCTTCCGCCTCCGGCACATGCACAAGCGCAAGCGCAAGCACAGGATGAATGAGCGCATGAGGATCCTCCGCCTCTTCCCGAAGAACTTCTCGGAGGTGCCGGCCTTGCAACCCTTACGGTATTAACCATAACAAAGACGTTAGGATCGGATGAATAGCGATATTCGCCTTTTCTCTTGTAGTTAAGAGCTGCTTTATCCTCTGCCTTAATATTTTTCTCATCAATTACTTCTTCGCTCTTCACAAAGCTTCTTCCGCAATATGGACAAGTTTTTTGCCCTTCGGCTCTTGCAGCACCGCAACCCGGACAAGAATCATAGTACTCAATCCTTGTTCTGGTAACCTTTGTGTCATATCCGTACTTAAATCCCGTTGCAGCCCAATAAATGGATCTGAAAAATCTGAAAATTGCGGATACTATGGCAAATATGAAAGCGGCTACCATAGCTAACATGATTATCGCTCCGATTACTACGGCAATTCCGTCAAATATCCTTTCTCCGGTGCTCTTACCGTCATTTTCATCCTGCTGTATTGTTTTTGACATATCAAAGCCGTATGCATCGTTCGGATAAGTGATATTTACTTCGAATTTTTGCCCTTTCGGAAGAGATGTGTTCCAGACATTGTATCCGTATTCTTGAGTACAACTCGGACTAAAAGATTCTATTTTATCCGCAGTCCATCTGAGTGTCAGATTGTCTACATCAATATCATCAAACCAACCCGGAGTAAATGTATACAAAGTATAGCCTTCATCATAAGCGTTTACCTGATACATGTAATCCTGGTTAAAATAAAAATCAAAGCTTACCACATCGCCTTCATAGTATTTGTCGTAAAAATATACTTCTATGTAGCTTCCGCCGGAGCCCGAGTATTCGATTTTTTCAATATTATCGCTTAAAGCCTGAATATTTTCACAGTGTTTGTTAGGGATACCAATCTTAACCCAAGTAAGGGGACCATCACTGTCCGAATCAAGTACCTTCCAGTCGATATGATAGTACATGTCAAGTGTCGCATCATCTTTAACATTCACGGTAATATCATAGTTTAATATTTCATCAAGTGCCGCAGCCTTAACCTTGCCCGTCGGAATAATGAAGAGCGCAGCGCAAGCTACAATTATTGCAATTATTATCTTTTTCATTACGCCCTCCTAAAGGGACATTCGCCCAACATTTCTGCCGAATAGTCTCTTCTTTCCGCACATTTTTCGCTGTTCCACACATCTTCCCAGCTATCGCTTAACATATCGCCCAAAGGCTCATCGTCAAGCCAACTTTGACAAGGAACTATTTTGCCTCCCGGTGTAATTGCCATATTTGAAAGGCATGCTCCGCAGGTAGGTGGGTTTATTCCAAGCTCTTTAAAGAAATCCATCTCTATCCAACCCGGTGATGTAAAGCTGATTTCCATACCGTTTGCATATGCATATTCGCAGGCCTCTTTCAAAATTTTCTTTATTTCGTCTTTTGAAAGCTGCAATTTTTCCGACTCGTCATTTGTCGCATTACCGGCAATTATAAGCCCCGAACAGGTAACGTAAATAATTCCTTTTTCTTTGAGAAATTTTAAAGTATCCACATAGTCTTTGTTTAATGTACAAAGTGGCGTGTTGATGCTTATGTTAAGGCCTGCTGCCACCGCATTTTCGATTCCCGCAAGAGTCTCCTTGTATCTGTCGGCTCCCACAAGCTTGTTATGCACATCTTCATTTGCCGAATAAAAAGTAATCTGGCAACTGTCCAAAGAGGCATCTTTAAGCTTTTGACAATATTCTTTGCTAAGCTTTATGCCGTTTGTGTTAAGTCTTGTAACAAACCAACGGGAATAATCTATAAGCTCGATTAAGTCCTCACGCATTGTCGGCTCACCGCCGGTAAATGTAATCTGCGGTACGCATATATCGCGCAATTTATCGATAATTGCCTTCCACTGTTCTGTAGAAAGCTCTTTTTCTTCCGACAATTCCTGACCTGCCGCATAACAATGAACGCAAGACTGGTTACAATGCCATTTTCCTTCTTTTGTCATAGCGCTTATCATAAGATCCATTCTGTGAGGCGCCTTCATATAAGGGGCATAATCTCCCATACTTATATATTCGATGTCTTCAGTAACATCTTCACCGTAAGCTACTTGCTTAAAGGTATTCATAATTGTGTACAAGTCCGCTTTTAAAAGCCTTTTGCTAAAAAGATGAAATACCTTTTTGACTCTTTTACAGGCTGAATTTATTATGTTTTCAACATCTTTTTCGCTTACTTCTCTTCCTTCGTATTTATTGACTTCTTTAATAAATTCCGTAAGAAGCACTGCCCAAGATGTGTTAACCGGTATAATATCCTGACCGTTTATTATGGCAACACAAGGCCCCATAGCCTCTTCCTCTTCGTCATAAACCGGCGGAATAAGGTGAATTCTTACAACGCCCGGTCCTTCGGGATTAAGGGTTGTATGCCAAACTTCATTAAAGTTTTCTTTTGCATATTTGATAACGCTTTTTAAAGGTTTCATTTTTTCTCCCTTTCAAACTCCTTTAACATTTCTTTATATATGATACCACATCTAAGCCGGCTTATCCCATATTTTTCTTGCCCGATATTTTTATCAATGATAAAATGGATACATAGAATTGTATTTAGTTTTAAGTGGGGTAGTATATGAATACACAAAAGATCAAAGACTTTCTTCGATTCAGAAGAATAGGTTCCAAAATTCTTTTAGCCAGCGTAATAGAAGGTATTGCACTTATTATTTTCATTATGCTGATTTTTACACACAGCATGCAAACCGAAATCGAAACGCTGCTTGCCGAAAGGCTTCAATCTGATATTTATTATTTAAAAGATACCATAACGGGAAATGTGGATTGCGACTACTATCTGAAAGACGGTGCTCTTTGTATAGGCGATAAAGTCCTTGGTGACGGTACCGAGGCAAATGCCAACTACCGTCCTTTCCTTGAAGTTGAAAGCAAAACAGGTACTTTTTGTTACGCATTTATGAAAACTTCGGATGAAGGGCTTCATTGGGTCGGCGATGAAGAAACCGGCTATATGCAGGGTCATTTTATCCGAATTGCCGGAACCACCAAAGGTCCTAACGGCGAATCCATAATCGGAACATATATGGATAAAAAAGTTGCAGACGTGCTTGACGAAAAGAACGTTTACAAAGGTCCCGCAAACGTTAGCGGCGGCTATATCTACTGTGTTTACAACACAATCAAAGATGTTAAAGGCAATGTAATAGGCGCTGTCGTTGTGGGCCGAAGCATGTCGGAACTTCAGGAAAGAACTATGAACGCAAGTAAGAACATTATATTTATCATCGTTCTTCTTGTAGCCCTTTCAGCCTTGGGATTTGTTATTGTTACACAAAAATGGACTCACAGCGTTACCAAAATCCAGCAATATTTGAAGCGAATAAGCAGCGGTGAACTGCCCGAAGATCCGCTTGAACTAAAAACAAAAGACGAAATCGGTTATGTGGCAAATACCGTAAACGAAATGGTTTCATCCCTTAGAGAAGGTCAACGAATCGGTGCGGAACTTTCTCTTGCAACGGATATTCAGGCAAATATGTTGCCAAGGATTTTCCCTCCGTTTCCGGACCATGATGAATTCGATCTTTTCGCAACCATGGCACCCGCAAAAGAGGTTGGTGGCGATTTCTATGACTACTTTATGATTGATGATACGCACATTGCATTTGTTGTGGCTGATGTTTCCGGCAAAGGCGTACCTGCCGCCCTCTTTATGGTGACGGCAAAAACTCTTATTAAAGACCATACGCAGTTAGGTCTTGAGCCTGCTGAAGTATTTACAAGAGTTAACAATATTCTTTGTGACGGCAACGAAGCGGGACTCTTCGTAACAGCATGGATGGGTGTACTTGATTTGGTTAGCGGAAAACTTACATATGTCAACGCAGGTCACAACCCACCGCTTATAAATCTTGAAGGTAAAGGTTTTGAGTATTTGAAATGCCGTCCGGGCTTTGTGCTTGCAGGCATGGAAAATATGGTATACAAGCAGTTTGAACTCGATATGAATGTGGGAGACAGCATCTATATCTACACAGACGGTGTAACGGAAGCAACCAACGCAGAGAAAGAACTCTACGGCGAAGACAGACTTCTTGATTACATGAATTCTCATCCCCTTGATGATGTTCGACAAACCCTTAAGGGCATAAGAGCGGATATTGACGAGTTTGTCGGTGAGGCAGAGCAATTCGATGATATTACAATGTTGATTTTGGACGTTAAACATCTTTTAAAAGACTCCATAATCGAAAAAACCTTTACGGCAGAAGATGCTTCATACCCTGCTGCTTGCGCCTTTCTTGAAGCCGAAATGGAAAAGGCCGAAATTCCGATGAAAACCGCAACTCAAATAAGCATCGCCTTTGAAGAGTTATTTATCAATGTTGCGCATTATGCATACCAAGGTCGTGTGGGAGATATTAGAATTTCATTATCCATAAAAGATAACTCTCTTACTTTAAGCCTTAAAGATAACGGTGTTCCTTTCGATCCTCTCGCAAAAGTCGATCCGGATGTTACCTTATCGGCAGACGAGCGAAATATCGGCGGTTTGGGAATATTTATGGTTAAGAAAACCATGGATGATGTTAGATACAAATATCAAGACGGTATGAATATCTTGACTATTGTCAAGAACTTTTAATCATGTATATTTACCTACTTTTATAATACTAAAAAGAGGAAGCCTTGTCTCTTGCGATAAGGCTTCCTCTTTTATTTTTGTTTGGTTTTTATTATTAAGCTTCTTTTGAAGGTGAAGGTGTAGGCTCGCATACTGCAGTATAATGAGCTTTTCTTTCTTTGAAGATAGGATCTTTTCCAAGATTCATCAAGCGACCTTCATTTGCGAAAATATCTTCGCCGTGTAACTTCTTGCCGGAAATAATATCATGTGCTCTGTATTCCGTTGAAGGATCGAATTTAAATTTGAATGCTCCGTTAACAACTTCCAAAGTACCTTCAAGTCCGCAAAG
>CACZQX010000199.1 GCA_902783445.1 uncultured Lachnospiraceae bacterium | reverse complement strand
TCAGGAAGATATACCTGTATCTCTTCCCTCTGCTCTGCTGAAAGCTTCAGCTTTATCTTTCTGCTATCTTTCTCATAAAAGCCTTGTTTGAGGATCTGCATCGTATCCTCAAACATTTGTATATCTGGTGTTCTGTCTCTCATATTATACCTCTCAATCTATCAACTTCTCCATTTTATGCATGCATAATAATAAAATGATACAAATTTCCTCGCCATTACTATTCTCCTGTTACAAATATAATCCTACTACTCCTTTTTTATTGAATAATACCTCTTTGAATTATCCTTCCTTGAATCTGAAAATGACCTGTGCTGTGTGCCTTATGAAAAATGCTCTGTACTGCTATTCATTCCATGCCTACTCTATTTTATTCAAGAAAATCACGCACATTAAATAACGGCCGCCGTACAATCGGAAGAGCTTTTTTTCTCTTTTTGCGGAATATGGAATTACATATTAGGGAAGTAAACATTACATTGGTAACTATAGGCAAAACCACACATACGCTTATTAACACTATAATAAGTTCCTCTGTAAAGATAAAAAAATCTTTTAGAAGTAAATATCCCAAAATAAGCTCCAAAAGCTGAATGATCAGGTATATTATTTTATACAAGCAATGATAAAATGAATTTTCGGGAAGAGAATCTATACACATTTTTCCTGTTTGACCATTCATAGCTACGGTGTAGTTTCTGTTTTTGTATTTTATATTCAGAAGCCAGACAGGCACCAGATAATATGTCATCTCCCTTTTGTGAATGGTCTTCTTTAAACCTTCTTTTTGCGGATCTGAAGTATTATTATTAATTTTGCTTCCTTTGGTATATTTGGCTTCATATTGTTCTCTTCCGGGACAGGCTTCTTTTATGTAATAATCTGCATATCTCATAGCATTTTCGACACCGATAATATATCTGCTTGCATAAAAACCTGAAAGGTTTGATTCGTTAAAATCATCCGCTTTACTGAAATCGAAGGGCCACATGGAATAAAATTCTCTATTTCCCGTGTTTTTATCGTTTGCAAGTATCGGATAGTCCTTTACAGTTATAGATGAACAATAATCCGAATCAATAGTTGATACACAAGTACAGCTATAACTCCAGACAGGTATATAACATCCTGTTATATTATCCAATGCTGCTTTATCTTTGAATTCTTTCGGAACCTCTTTTCTTTCCGAAATATATTCTGTGTATTTATCAGCAAATTCTCCGTAAGTTACCTCAAACGGGATTATTTTGTCGGGGCTGACGTCACCCTTAAAATTTGATGATATTATTAAATCATGGCTGCAAAACGGACATTTGGCTGTTGCGGTTGAAGAGAGAGTTATGATCTGTCCACCACATGAAGGGCAGTCATATTCTTTGATCTTATCGCTTACATACGGCTCCCATACAGTTTTAGATCTTTTTACCCAGTCAAAATCCGGAAGCTTTCCGTTAGTTTCTTCATCGAAGTGAGAGATAATATACTCCCGGTCATATGTGTTTTTGCAGAATCTGCATGACAAAGATTTTTGTTCGATATCATAATACATCGAAGCACCGCAGGACGGACATTTATATTCTTTAACTTCTGACATTTTTATCACCTGTGTTTTAGTATGAATAAAATGCTAAAAAAGCAGTAAAATATTAAAATTTATACTATAATTATATAGTATGTCATTCTTGTTGTCAAGTTTATACAACGTAACCGCCAATCACTCCCGGCCACATATTGAAAAAAGGACTGCAATCATTGCAGTCCTCTTTGTTTTTACACTATGTGGCTGTGAATGGTTGGCGGTTACCTCTAAATTATATATGCCGTTAATAGTTGGCGGATACGTTTGACAGAATAAAGTATTTAAGGCAAGCAAAAGGGACTGCACAGGCAGTCCCTTGTTTTAATATTATTCATCATCATTTCCAAAGTAAAGATCAGTTACGCCCTTCCAGCCGAATTTATTTGCAAACCGCTCGAAGTCTCTCCTGCCCTGAGCAAATGTGTATGCCGCCAATTCAAAATGCTCCTCGTCAAGATCGCTGAGGTGTGAATAGAACGAAAGTCCGATCATAAGGTTTTCAACCGTATTTTCTTCGGTAAGTTTATCAAGTTCTTCAACCGCTTCTTTTATTTGGCCTTTATCCAGTTGCTCTATGAGCGTATAGGCCTTTTGTTTTTCAACTTCCTGAAGCATCTCAAACGACTTATCAACCTTTGCGTCGAATATGACTTTGGCTATAACTGCCGTTATCTCCTTTATCTGACGCATGATATAATCCTGTTCATACATAATAAATCCCTCCATATCATTAAACTCATTGTTCCCCAAGCAACGGTCTGTATTTATATTATAATACTTTTTGATATATTATGTCAATAGATATTATAATCATATATACGGCAGCAGCATTTACTTTTTTTGATAATGCTTAATACTTACTCCCACTCCGTATTTTACGCACACCCTAATTTTTT
>CACZQX010000198.1 GCA_902783445.1 uncultured Lachnospiraceae bacterium | reverse complement strand
TCATAGTAAGATATCTGCCTTTTATTCATCAAAGTACAACTTCACAAACGGCTTAACCGTTCGTGATTGGTTAGCATTAAAAGATTATGCATTTCAATTTGATTTCGGAAAGAAAAAACTGGAAGAATATGGAAAACTTATACGTGCGGATAACAAATGGATATTTAAGAGCCACTAAAAACAAGAGAGTGGTTACATATACTTTAGTAACCTCTCTCTTGTTTGTTTTATCATATCATCTGAAAATGCCTCATAGCATCCTCAATCGCTTTAACCTTCTCCTCCGGACATCCCGGCTGTTTGCTGTCCGGTGACTTGGGTTTGTTGTAATTCTCCCGTTCTATAACCCCATGCTTCTGCTTGACCTGCGCGATATTAAGATTTGTCACATGCATCCCATAATGCTCCTGCACCCAGTCCTGAATCTCCTTATACGTAGCCTTAGCCTCCGCACTGGTCAGATCCAGCTCATCCATATCAACCGTGACCTCGATATGATGCTTCGCTTCTGATAGTTTGGACAAAAGGCATACCGTCTCCACATGGACCGTTTGTGGGAACATGTCCACGCAGGCTAATTTTTCTACCTTGTAGCCTCGTTCTTGAAGCAATACCAAATCCCTTGCAAGGGATGTTGGTTTACAGGAAATATAGACCATTTTTTCCACACCGAAATCTATTATTTTCTCAAGCGCCTTCGGATTTATGCCGTCCCTTGGCGGATCGAGGATTATATAATCCGGCTTGTCTTTTATTTCATCAATTACTTTTAGCACGTCCCCGGCAATAAATTCGCAGTTTTTAAGGCCGTTAAGAGCAGCGTTTTCCTTTGCTGCTTCAACCGCGTCCTCCACTATTTCCACACCCACTACTTTACCCACAACGGGCGACATCATCTGTGCTATGGTTCCGGTGCCGGAATAAAGGTCAAACATGGTTTTTCCCTTAAGGGCTTCCAAGTCTCCGCCCACAGACTCCCTTACAAAGTCCCTAGCCTTTTCGTAAAGGCGTTCCGCACCCAAGGAATTGGTCTGGAAAAAGCTGAAGGTTGAAACCTTAAACTTAAGGCCCAATATTTCCTCCATAATGTAATCACGACCGTGGATAATTCTCATTTCGTCGCATTTTACCACATCTCCCAGGGCATCGTTTATTATGTGAGTAATGCCTACAATGTTACCATTAAGGCCCTTATCCAATGTCAAAAGCTTTTCTTTAAGCTCCGCTAAAGCAAGCTCGGATTCTTCTATCTTGCCGCCCTCTTCGGCATTAAACCCACTCATATAGCCTCTATACTGCGAAGTCGTCACCAAATTTACGCTTATTTCCCCGGTGGTCTTGGACCTTCTGACCAGCAAATGCCTTAGCACCCCTTCGTGGCTCATTGTATGATAGTATGGCACATTTAAATCTCTAAAATGACCAAGCACTGTATTTAAAATTTTATTGTAATCATCATCTACAATTCTACATGCTTTCAAAGGCACCACATCGTAGTTGCTGCCTTTTTTGTGAAGACCAAGTTCCAAAGGACCGCCTTTATAGGCATCCCCAAATGTAAACTCCATCTTATTGCGATATTCCCACTTGCTTGGGCTTGGCACAATTCCCTCGAAAACAGTATCATCCGTTTTCAAAACCCGCTTTATAAGGTCAAGCACCATCTCATACTTAAGCTTTAGCTGGTTCTCGTAAGACAAGCTCTGATAAGAACATCCGCCGCAGGCTCCAAAGTGCGGACAGGCAGGCTTTGCATCCTCAAGAGGAGATTTTTCCGTAACTTCCTCAATTCGGCCTTCGCATTTACCGCCCTTCTTTTTGTTAACATAATATTTTATCTTTTGACCCGGAAAACTGCCTTTTACAATGGCTTTTTCAATTGTTTCTTCCACGTCTTGGGACATATTAATGCCGTTTTTTTCCGGCCATCCGCCTTCAAGCATTTCCGGTGTTATTTCCTGCTCATTTTTCTTAAGTCTAAAGACTTTCGTTTCCACCAAGCCTTTATTCGGAAAAGAAATGGATTTAACCACTCCCTCGTAAGTTTGTCCTTTTTTCATAAATCTTCCTCTAAAGAAAATAGCGTAGCAAGCTCGAAGCCGCTACGCCTAAATTTTTAATAATTAATCTTCAAAAAAGTCTTCATCATAGCCTTCTTCAAAGTCTTCGTCATAGAATTCTTCATCCGCAACAAAGCGTTTGTAAACCAAATATCCGATTCCCACAATCAATGCAATCACACCGACTACGGCGATTACCTTAACCCATTTGTTCTTGGACAAAAGAATCTCATTATTTTTCTTAATTAAGCTGACTACCCTTTCCATGAAAGCACCCCCTGTGTGTATATAACTGCAAGTTCGCTCGTCATATATAAATACTATATATGCATTTCCTTTAGTTGATAAGTCAATTATAACACTTGTGAAGCTATTGTGCTATATTTTTTTAAGTTTTGCAAATCCGGCAAACATCTTTTTAACGCCTGCTTTTTCAAACTCGACGGTTACTTCAAAATCCTTGCCTCCGTCAACAATTTCAAGCACTTTTCCAACGCCGAACTTAATGTGTTTAACCGTATCTCCCACATCATACGAAAGCTTGTCTGCTTTTTCGTGACTCTCCATACCGAAAGCCTTTGTAGTAAATACCGCCTTTGCATTCGAAGACTGTGAAGGCTTCATAATTGTTGATTTTTTTTCTTCTGTTTCGATTTCTTTTGCTTCGTTTTCGTTCATAACTTCCTTTGGTATTTCTCCCACAAATCTGGAAATATTATTTCTGACCCATTCACCGTGAATCATGCGCTCTCTTGCGCATGTAAGAGTAAGATGTCTCTTTGCTCTGGTCATGGCAACATAGCAAAGACGTCTTTCCTCTTCCAATTCGTCGGGTTCTGTAATACTTCCCGTTCCCGGAAAAAGTCCATCCTCCATTCCACATAAAAATACATTATCAAATTCAAGTCCTTTGGCACTGTGAATTGTAAGTAACACCACATAATCGTTTGATTCGTCAAGCGAATCGATATCGGCTATCAAAGCCACTTCTTCCAAAAATCCCGTAAGAGTGGCGTCTGTATGATCTTTCTCATATTGGGCCATTTTTGAAACAAGTTCATATATGTTTTCTATACGATCCTTTGCCTCATCCGTCTTTTCGGCTTCAAGTTCCTTAATATAGGCCGTTTCAACCATTACGGCTTCGAGAAGTTCCGTAAGACTTATATTTCCCAGCTTGTCTCTGAAGGATCTTATCAAATCCAAAAAAGCACTGATTTTGGCACTTGTTTTTCCCAGTGCCTGCTGTTCCTCAACCTGAATGAGGGCATCGTAGAAATTTATGTCATTGTCATCGGCATACTTTTGAACCTTGGCAATGGATGTGGCGCCGATTGCACGTTTCGGAACGTTTATTATTCGTCTTACGGCAATGTCGTCCAAACCGCTTTCTATGGTCTTTAAATATGCCAGCATATCTTTAACTTCTTTACGTTGATAGAAATTAACTCCGCCCACAATCTTGTACGGAATTCTGAATCTGATTAAACGTTCTTCCAAAACACGGGACTGAGCGTTTGTCCTGTAAAGGCAGGCGCAATCTTTGTATTTTCCGCCGTTTCTTACATAATCGTTTATTTCCGCGCATACGTTTTCCGCTTCGTCGTAAGCCGACTGCGTCCTTATAAACTTTATTTTATCACCGGCGTCGTTCTCTGTCCAAAGAGTTTTTTCTTTTCTGCCTTCGTTATTTTTTATTACACCGTTGGCACAATTTAAAATATTTTGCGTAGATCTGTAATTTTGCTCGAGTTTTATTACGGTTGTATTTTTGAATACCTGTTCAAAACTTAAGATATTGGTGATATCCGCACCTCTGAATTTGTAAATCGACTGGTCGTCATCACCCACAACGCATAAGTTCTTACTCTTGTTTGCAAGTATCCTTATAAGCTCAAACTGAGCTTTGTTGGTATCCTGATACTCATCCACCATTATGTATTTAAACTGACTTTGGTAAAAATCAAGTACCTTTTCATCCGTCTTAAAAAGCTCCACGGTTTTTGCTATCAAATCGTCAAAATCCAAGGCATTGTTTTTCTTTAACTGAGACTGATATTCAACATAAACCTGTCCCAAAACTTTTTTTGTAAAATCGCCTTCTTTTTCAAGCAAAAACTGTGTCGGTGTTATAAGCTTGTCCTTAAGATGCGAAATCTGCGCGGCCAAAGCCTTTTCTTTATGAATCTTTGTATCGATATCAAGCTTCTTGCAGATATTTTTTATAAGTGTTTTTTGATCTTCGCTGTCATAGATTGTAAAATCGTTTTTGTATCCGATTCGGTCTATAAAACGTCGCAAAATTTTTGAGCAGGTTGAATGAAACGTTGCAACCCAAACTTCGCCTTCCGGGTTAAAACCTACGGTTTTTTCGATACGTTCCTTCATTTCTCCCGCTGCCTTATTGGTAAAGGTTATAGCAAGAATGTTGTATGGTTTGCACTTATTTTGTTGTATAAGATAAGCCGCTCTGTGAGTAAGAACACGAGTCTTTCCCGAGCCGGCTCCCGCAAGAATAAGTAGCGGTCCTTCAGTATGAAGTACCGCTTCTTTTTGCTTGTCATTTAAGCCATCTAATAAATCCATTATTCATCCTTATTGTCGTAAATTTTTTGCTTAAGCAAGTTTTGTGCCGCAATTTGAACAGAAATTGGCACCGTTTGTAGGTGTTCCGCAATTAGGGCAGAATTTCGCACCTGCAGGTGCCTGTGCCTGATTGTTTCCCATAGACTGTTTCATCTCGTTAACCATCTGCTGGCCCATTGCCATTCCCATTTGAAGCCCTACCATATCGGATGCGGAAGAACCGCCTTTTCCGCCTTTTGCAAGACTGTCCGCAACTGCCATTTTTTGATATTTGTCCATATCTCCGACCATGGACTGAGCTGCTGCCTTTTCCTGCATAGCGCGCACTTCTTCCGGATATGAGAAACTCTGGATGGATACGGATGTGATGGAAATGCCGATTTTAAGAAGTTCCATGTCAAGGTCTTCCCGCATGCCTTTTGCAATATCAAAAGCATTTGCTTGAAGGTTGAATATATCTTTTCCTTCTTTGGAAATCCATTTCATAAGTAATTGGTCAACTACTGCTATTACTCTTTCCTTAACATCATCAACAAGAAATTGCTGCTTAATGCCCGCAATCTTATCTATAAGCACATCATAGTCGCTTACCTTGCAGGTAAAAATACCGAATGCTCTTATAGGCATTCCTCCCGGAAGTCCAGGTGCCGGAATGTTAATTGCGTTTTTTGTTCCCCATTTAATGGTGAATTCTTTTGTATTTATGAAAAGAACCTCGGCTCTAACACCACTGTTAAAGCCGAACTTAATTCCTTTAAGTGTTGAAAGGAAAGGGATAATCTGAGATTCAATATCAAAGTTCCCCTCGTCTTTAAAGATGCCTTCCGTCTTTCCGTTGTACATAAAGATAGCATCTTGACCCGGTCTGATAATAAGACGTGAGCCTTTTTTAATCTCGTCATTTGCCCACTTCCAAAAGATTACATCATCTCTTGTTTCATTCCATTCAACAACATTTGATAACTGGTTACTAAAAAGTCCCATCGTTTAACTCCTTATTTACCCATACTGGCCTTCAAAGCAGCCAATTCGTCTTCTACGCTCTGATCAGGGACATTGTCGTATTTTTCCTGAAGCTCTTTAACCGAATCTGCTTTCTCGCTTTCGTTTAATTCGCTCATGGCATTTGCGCGATCCAACATCTGATCCGCTTTCTTTTCCATTCTGTCGAATGCGTCGATTGTACCTCTTGCTCCATCGATGCTTGAACCCATTTTGTTGATTTTTTCCTGAGTTTTTGCCACCTGAACTTTAGCCTTGATAGCTTCTTTTCTTGATTCAAGACTTTCGATATCTTTTTGTAATTTATCATGCATCTGACGCATCTTCTCCGCATTTGTCGAAGCAAGATCGTATGCCTGTTTTTTGGCATCAAATTCTTTTTGCATGTTTGCTTTCTTTGTTAAAAATTGACGAGCATCATCGTCATTGTCAGCTTCAACGGCTTTTCTTGCATAGCCTTCAAGCTTTGTAATTTCAGCCTGGCATTCGTCAAGCTCTCTTTTTGCTCGTGTTTCTTCGGCCATAATAGCTGCTGTTTCAGCTTTAACCTTACCGAAATCGCTTTCCAAATCTCTTAAGTATTGATCGATCATTTTTGAAGGATCCTCACACTTATCAAGTGCCGCATTGATATTTGCAGCCATAATTTCTTTAAATCTTGCTATAATTCCCATTTTTTTCCTCCTCTGTGAGTATTATAAACATTGCAGCGCACGAAACGTCTTTATGCGCAAAAGCCTACATCAAGGCAATATCTATTATATAACACTTGCGATTAAGTGTCACTATAGATTTTTATAAGTTCTTTTTTTCCTCATCCATTTCTTTTATCAATTCTTCAATCAGATGTTTCTTGATAAAGACATCGTAACTGAGGGCCGATATAAGAGAATAAAGTCGGAGTTTCTGAGCTTCATTCTCATCTAAATTCCCAAAAGTTTCTTTTGCCTGCAAAAGCTTCTTTTCCACGTCTTTTTTCGTATCTTCCGCCACATTGGAAGCGTGCTTGCTTAAGCTTTCGTAAATGTCGGAAAGGCTTAACTGTGCCTCATCGTCGAAATACCCCTCGTTAAGAGGCGTTGTAAGCGTCTTTATCTCGCTGATGGAAATAAGTGACTTTAAATAGTAAATAAGCGCAAGAAGAATAATGTGATTTTTTTTGTATTTTTTCTTGTTCGGCGACGGCAAAAGTTTATTCTTGGAATAATTGTTAATCATGGTTTTTGTCAGAGCTTTGTCACCGTCTTCGCTTTCCAGAAAAGTAAGCTTACTGCCCAAAAGTGTCAAAACCTGATCCATGTATAAACCTATATCCGGTACATCTTTCAAGTCCAAAAAAGTAGCTTTTTGCAATATTTCATCAAGCTTTTTTTCCACATCTTTATCCAAATCCACGCTCATTACCTTCTTTTCTTAAGTCTTATTCTTCTTTTTTGAGTCTGTCCAACACCAACTGATAACCGTCTTTTCCGTAATTCAAAGAACGGTTAACGCGGCTTATGGTTGCCGTTGAAGCGCCGGTCTTTTCGGCAATTTCCTGATATGTATGTTTGTCATTTAACATTCTTGCAACTTCATAGCGTTGAGCAAAAGATAAAATTTCGTTGATTGTACAAACATCCTCAAAAAACAAATAGCACTCTTCTTTGTTTTCAAGTGCCAATATAGCATCAAAAAGATGATCCACTTCCTCTGTTCTGATTGTTTTTCCCATATTTATCTCCTTCGGATAATTAGTTCCTGTTACAATTCAAAATTTTAACACTTTAACGCTTTAAAGTCCATATTTATTTATCGATTATTTGCTATCTTCTTTAAATCCTCGGGCGTAAATACGTAGTTTGTATTGCAAAAATGGCAATTAACCTCAATATCTTTGCCATCCGCAATCATTTCATCCAGGTCTTTTTTGGATATGCTTACCAACGCTTTGCTGACACGCTCTTTCGAGCAATTGCAATAAAATTTGGTTGGGATTTTATCAGTTATATCAACTCCCAAATCGCCTAAAACTTCCTTAAGCAAATCCTCGGGTGTCATACCCTTTTCAAGCATATCCGTAACGGAATGAATCTTTTCAATTCGGTTTTCAAGAACGGAAATAACCTCTTCGCTTGCAAAAGGCATTAATTGAATAATAAAACCGCCGGCTCTTCTTACCGTGTTTTCTTTGTTCATTAAAACTCCGAGGCCC
>CACZQX010000197.1 GCA_902783445.1 uncultured Lachnospiraceae bacterium | reverse complement strand
TGCCATTCCGCCACATCCGCAAATTGCTTTCTTTAGCAAAACCTTTATTATATTATCAAAATAAGCCTTAAAAGTCAACGACTTTAATATGGTTTTTATACCTTTTTCGTGGTAAAATATTATCAGTAAAAAATGTATTAATTAAGGAAAAATATTATGACAGATAAATTACTTCTTGTTGACGGACACAGTATTCTTTCGAGATCTTTTTACGGTATCAAATCAGATATGACCAATTCCGAAGGCCTCCATACAAATGCAATATATGGCTTTTTGAATACTTTTTTTAATGTATTTAACGAAGAAATGCCAAACTATATTTTTGTTGCTTTTGATGTTAAAGAAAAAACCTTTCGTCATAAAATGTATGATGCGTATAAAGGACAAAGAAAACCTTTTCCGGAAGAGTTTAGGGAACAGGTTCCGGTAATGAAAGAACTTTTAAAAACAATGGGAGTTACTTGTGTTGAACTTCCGGGCTTTGAAGCGGATGATATTATAGGCACTCTTTCAAAACGTGCGGAAAAAGAAGGCCTACAGGTAACTATTTTGTCCGGAGATCGAGATCTTTTGCAATTGGCAACGGACAATATTATGGTCAGAATACCTAAAGGGGCAAGCGTTATAGAAAACTATCATACCGCCGAAGTTATTGCAAAATTAGGTGTTTCACCTCTTGAATATATTGATGTGAAAGCTTTGATGGGCGATACATCGGATAACATTCCGGGAGTTCCCGGCATCGGTGAAAAAACTGCAACAAATCTTATTGTTCAATATAAGTCCTTGGAAAATGTCATTGAACATGTTGAAGAAATAAAACAAAACAAAATAAGGGAAAATTTAAAAGAAAACATCGAATTGGCAAGGCTTTGCAAAAAATTGGCCACTATCAATATCGATGCGCCTCTTACGCAAGAAACAAAAGAAGGAGCCTTTGGAAATTTCTTTAATCAGGATGTTTACAAATTCTTTTCAAAGCTTGAATTGAAACGATTTTTGACAAAATACAAAAAGGAATTTGAGAATTCTTCTGATATTTGCGATACAAAAATCAAAGAAGCTGATGATAAGGAAATGCAGGAACTGCTTGCATCTTTCAAGACAAACAAAATCGTTAAAAAGTCGGATTTGGATGCATTCATATTCAGTGCGCTTTTGATGCAAGAAATAGGAATCGCTTTTTGCGAGGAGCCTTATTCTGTAGCTTTTTTAAACGAAAATAGGGAACTTTTTCTTGTTTTCGAAAATGAGGAAATAAAAAAAGACGATATTGATGACACAATAATTAAAGTGCTTAATTCCAGTGCCGAAAAATCCGTGAATAATCTTAAAAAGCTACTTAAAATTACTAATGCCGATTCATTGGATGTGGTAAATCGCGATAGCGTTTATGATGTGGGAATCGCAGCATATCTTTTGAATCCTCTGAAAAGCAGTTATAACAAGGAAGACCTTGCAAGAGATTATTTGGATATGTTAATTTCGCCGGAGGATGGCGAGCTTTTATTGGAAGCATATATTTACTTGCAAGCCAAGGATATTTTGCTTAAAAAACTTGAAGAATCACAGATGAAGAATCTGTATCTAACTATTGAGATGCCTCTTGTATATATTCTTCATGATATGGAAAAACTCGGTATAAGGGTGGATGCCGATGCTTTGAAAGAATACGGTGATAATTTGTCTGTTTCCATTGATAAATTAAAGGCCGAAATTCTTGACGAAATGGGTGCCGATGAAAGTTTCAACTTAAATTCTCCAAAGCAATTGGGCGAGTTTTTGTTTGAAAAAATGCAAATACCGGGTGGCAAAAAGACAAAAACAGGATATTCCACATCTGCCGATGTGCTTGAAAAATTGGCGCCGGATTATCCTTTCATTGCAAAAATACTTGAATACAGGACTCTTACAAAACTCAAATCCACATATGCGGACGGTTTGGCTGTATTCATAAAAGAAGACGGAAGAATTCACGGAACATTCAATCAAACCATAACCGCAACAGGAAGAATCAGTTCAACGGAGCCGAATTTGCAAAATATTCCCATTAGGATGGAAATCGGAAGACAGCTTAGAAAAATCTTTATTCCGAAAGATGACTTTGTTTTTATTGATGCCGATTATTCTCAAATTGAACTAAGGGTTTTGGCTCATATTTCGGGAGACGAAAATCTGATTGAAGCATATAAATCCGATCAGGATATCCATAAAATTACGGCTTCCAAGGTTTTTGGCATTCCTTTGGGTGAAGTCACAAAAGAACAAAGAAGCAACGCTAAAGCGGTTAATTTCGGTATTGTATACGGAATCAGTTCCTTCGGCTTAAGCAATGATATCGGCATTTCCAGAAAGGAAGCCAAAGAATATATAGAATCATATTTTAAAACATATCCGGGAATAAAGACCTTTTTGGATGACGTGGTTGAAAATGCAAAAAAAGACGGCTTTGTTCGTACTATGTTTAACAGAATAAGACCGATTCCGGAGCTTAAATCTTCAAATCATATGCAAAAAATGTTCGGAGAAAGAGTTGCCATGAATTCACCTATTCAGGGCACTGCTGCCGACATAATAAAGATTGCCATGATTAAAGTAGACGAACACTTAAGAAAAAATAACTTCAAATCAAGACTGATTTTGCAAGTACATGACGAACTTTTAATCGAAGCAGCAAAAGATGAGGCGGAAGAAGTAAAGAAGATTATTGTTGAAGAAATGCAAAAAGCCGCGGATTTAAAAGTAAAACTCGAAGTAGAGGCAAGCATAGCCGATAACTGGTTGGATGCTCATTAATCGGCATGATTCTTGATTAAAAGGATGCAATAATGATTATAGGACTAACAGGCGCCGTAGGCGCCGGAAAATCAACAATACTTAATATTTTAAAAGAAAAATACAACGCTCATATTATAGAAGCGGATAAAGTGGGCCATTTGCTTATGAAAAAAGGCGAGTCTGTTTATGAAGAAATAATAAAATACTTCGGTAATGAGATTTTGACTCGTGAGGGCGAAATAGACAGAATGGCTCTTGGCAAAATTGTTTTCGGAAACGAAGAAAATAGAGAAAAAATAAATAAAATCGTTCATCCGGAAGTAAAAAAATATATTGAAGAGAAAGTAAAAACAATTCAAGAAAAAAATAAAGAAGCTTTGATTGTTGTTGAAGCGGCACTTTTAATCGAAGGCGGATACAAAAAGCTGTGCGATGAAATGTGGTATGTGTATCTTGAAGATTCTTTAAGAAGGCAACGTCTTAAAGAATCCAGAGGATACGATGATAAAAAAATTGACGATATTTTATCGGGACAGCTTTCCGATGCTGACTTTCGTGAATCTTGTGATTTTGTAATTGATAACGGTTCGGACATTGATAATCTTACAAAACAAATTGATATGAAGTTAAAAAAATAGTAAAATAAAAGTTAGTATAAATAAATGCAAATTACTCCTTGCATTTATTAATATTTGGAGGGTGAAATGTCAGATTACAGCGCAATTGCGGACAGACTTGTTTTTGGACTTGATATAGGAACAAGACGTATTGTAGGTAGTGTGGGATACCTTGAAAAAAAGAAATTTAATGTTATTGCTCATCATGTTATCGAACATGATACAAGATCAATGATAGACGGTCAAATTCATGACATTCAAAAGGTCGGAGAAACTATTTCTAAAGTTAAACGCGAATTGGAAACACAGTTGGGACTTCCCTTAAGCGAAGTTTGTATAGCTGCTGCCGGTCGTGTCTTGAAAACCGTAACGGTTCATGCGGAAATTGATTTTGAAGAATCGACTGTAGTTACAGCGGAACATATTCATTCCTTGGATCTTGTGGGTATTGAGAATGCATACGATGCAATACGTACAAGTGTCGGGGATGAAGAAACGGATTTCTTTTGCGTCGGTTATTCCGTTGTTAAATACTATTTAAACGATTATCAAATCAGCAATCTTGAAGGACATAAGGCAAAGAAGATTTCGGCGGAGATTCTTGCCACATTTCTCCCGGATGAGGTAGTGGACAGCCTTTATGCTGCTATAGATCAGGCAGAGCTTCAGGTTGCCAATCTTACATTGGAGCCTATAGCAGCCATTAATATTGCAATTCCGGAAAAATTCAGAATGCTTAATATAGCTTTGGTTGACGTTGGAGCCGGTACATCGGATATTTGTATTACAAAAGACGGAAGCATTGTGGCTTACGGCATGATTCCCAAAGCAGGTGATGAAATAACAGATGTAATCGTTCAAAAATATCTTGTAGAATTTGCTCAGGCCGAAAAAATGAAAATTGACAGCGGCTGCAATAAATTTGTGGAATACAGCGATATTTTGGGTATTCCTGCAAAAATAGAAGCAGAAGAAGTAATAGAATGTTTCGAACCTATTGTTGATAATATTACAAGTGAAGTTGCCGAAAAAATAAAAGAATTAAACGGCGGCAAATCCGTAAGTGCTGTTTTTGTTGTAGGCGGTGGCGGTAAAGCAAAAGGCTTTACGGAGCAATTGGCAAAACACCTTGGTATTGCACCCGAAAGAGTTGCGCTTCGAGGTGAAGAAGTATTGGGAGATGTTGTTTTTGCATCGGAGGATGTAAAAAAAGATCCTCTTCTTGTTACTCCTATCGGTATTTGCCTTAATTACTTCGAACAGAAAAATAACTTTATATTTGTTAGCGTAAACGGTGAAAGAATCAAGCTATATAATAGCAACTCTTTAATTGTTGCGGATGCGGCGATTCAAATCGGCTTTCCGAATGATTGTATTTTCCCAAAAACCGGTAAAGAACTCATATATTATGTAAACGGCAAAAAGCGCATGAAGAGGGGAAGCAGCGGAGATCCGGCTAAAATTACCATTAACGGTGAGGACGCAAATATTTATTCACCTATCGGTAAAAACAATAAAATCATTATCGAAGAATCCACTGCGGGTGCACCTGCAAGACTTAGAATAGAACAACTTCCGGAATTCACCGAAAATCTAACATTCCAAATAAACGGAAAAGATATGGAATTTCCGAGATTTGTTAATGTTAATGATGAGCTTCAGCCGGGCTCATATCAGATTCAAGACGGGGATGCGGTTGATTTTATTAACTACTATACCGTTGAGCAGATTTTACAGTTCCTTGATATAAATCCAAGTCTTAACGATGTATATGTTAACGACATTATTGCATCATCCGGCGATTTGGTTTACGAAGGATTTAGACTTAAGATAGAAGTTGCCAAGGAAGAATATCATCCAGAAGACTATTATGAGCCAAAGAAAAAGGATGAAGAAAAGGCTGAAAATGCAAGTGATGCAGACGATGCTATAAATGAATCCGAATCCGATGACAAAGACAAAGATGATAGCCAAAGAGAAGACGGCGATAATAAGCAGGAATCGGAAGGCATGGATGTTAGCCAAACAGAGGAAATAGAAGAAGATAAAGAAGAGAAAAAATCCGATGAAATCAATCCGGATGATATAGGTGTTTACAAAGAACCTAAATATGAGGATCCAAACAAAGGAAAAGAGATTAGGGCAATTAATGTTTCCGTAAACGGCGAGGCAATCGTTCTTTCCGGCAAAGCGGTTTATACCTTTGTTGATATCTTCGATCATATAAACTTTGATTTATCTTACAAAAAAGGTAAAACATTGGTAACAAAAATAAATGACAGCGACTGTGAATATACTCAAGTCTTAAACGATGGCGATATTGTAACCATCGAATGGAAGGATGATAAATAGTGGCAAGTTTTTTGCCTATATCCAAAGAAGATTTAAAAATGCGAAACTGGGACTATGTTGATTTTGTCTATGTTATAGGTGATGCCTATGTGGATCACCCTTCCTTCGGGCATGCAATAATCAGCAGAGTCTTGGATGCGCATGGGTATAGAGTTGCGATTATATCCCAGCCTGATTGGAAAGACAAAGAAAGCATAACTGTTTTTGGTGAGCCAAGGCTGGGTTTTTTAATTTCCGCCGGAAACATGGATTCCATGGTTAATCACTATACGGTTTCAAAAAAACGCCGTGAAAAAGATGCTTATACTCCCGGTGGCATAATGGGAAAGCGCCCCGATTATGCAACAGTTGTTTACGGTAATTTAATCAGACAAACATACAAAAAAACGCCTATTATTATCGGTGGCGTGGAAGCCAGTCTTCGAAGGCTTGCTCATTACGATTATTGGTCCAATAGTTTGAAAAGGTCGATTTTACTTGACAGTGCGGCGGACATTTTGATTTACGGAATGGGTGAAAAAGCAATTGTTGAAATCGCAGATGCTTTAAATGCCGGAATCGATGTTAAGGACATTACATATGTAAAAGGAAGCGCTTATAAGATTAACAGTCCTGTTGAGGATTTCTCTGAGTCGGATGATTCTATTGTTTTATATCCTTACAGTGATTTGCTTGCGGATAAGAAAAACTACGCAAAAAGCTTTTATATTCAATACCAAAATACGGATCCTTTTAATGCCAAACGCCTTATTGAGCCTTATCCAAACGGAATAAGTGTTGTTGTAAACACACCGGCTATGCCCCTTACAACACAGGAATTTGATGATATATACGAATATGATTACACAAAAACATATCATCCTTCATACGAGCCTTTGGGCGGAGTGGCGGCATTATCCGAGGTTAAATTCAGTATAACAAGCAACAGAGGCTGCATAGGCGCTTGTAATTTTTGTTCTTTGAATTTCCATCAGGGAAGAATTATTCAAGCAAGAAGTCATGAATCCATTATCAAAGAGGCAAAAGCCATGGTTAAAGATCCTGACTTTAAGGGTTATATTCATGACGTTGGAGGTCCCACGGCCAATTTCAGAAAACCGGCATGCAAAAAGCAATTGGAAAAAGGCGCCTGTAAAGATAAACAATGTCTTTTTCCCACAGCATGCAAAAACTTGGAAGCCGATCACAAAGATTATTTAAAGTTATTGAGAGAGCTTAAAGCCATAGACGGAGTGAAAAAAGTATTTATAAGATCGGGAATTCGCTTCGACTATTTGATATATGACAAAGATGAGAGCTTCTTTAAAGAATTGATTAAAGATCATATAAGCGGGCAACTTCGTGTGGCGCCGGAGCATGTATCTTCGAATGTTCTTGAAAAAATGGGAAAACCGGACCACTCAGTTTACGAAAGATTTGTAAAGCGTTTTGATGAACTTAATAAGAAGAGCGGCAAAAAGCAGTTTATTGTGCCTTATCTTATGAGTTCCCATCCGGGCTCCACATTAAAGGATGCCGTGATTTTGGCTGAATATTTAAGAGATATAAATCATCAGCCGGAGCAGGTTCAGGATTTTTATCCAACACCTTCAACCCTTTCCACATGTATGTATTACACAGGCCTTGATCCGAGGATTTTAAAGCCGGTTTACGTTGCCAAAAATCCTCACGAAAAAGCAATGCAAAGAGCGCTTTTACAATACAAAAATCCGGCAAACAAAGACTTGGTTATCGAAGCTTTAAAAGCTGCCGGACGCACTGATCTTAT
Organism: uncultured Lachnospiraceae bacterium; assembly: GCA_902783445.1. Taxonomy (GTDB): domain Bacteria; phylum Bacillota; class Clostridia; order Lachnospirales; family Lachnospiraceae; genus RUG12871. Next base: position 13,575 of record CACZQX010000197.1, on the reverse strand, counting down.
AGGCGTTGAAAGCAAATGCCTTATTAAGACTTATCACAAAGATAAATCTTTTAAAGCCAATACAAAAACAAATTTTGTAAAATCAAGCGGATTTAAAAAGATCTCCGACACAGATAAGAAAGCAGGCAAAAAGAAAACAATAAGAAACGTTCATAAAAAGAAATGAAAGAAATAGTTGTATCAAAAAATGAAGCGGGCAAGCGCTTCGATAAGCTTTTAAATACTGTTTTAAAAGAAGCGCCCACAAGCTTTATTTATAAAATGCTCAGAAAAAAGAATATTATTTTAAACGACAAAAAGGCAAGCGGCAATGAAAAGCTAAAGGAAGGAGACAATATAAAAATATATCTTTCCGACGAAACCTTTGCAAAGTTTAGCAATGAATCAAATCTTAAGGAAGATTTTGATGCTTACAAAGTCGATTATAAAGACTTGGATATTGTATATGAAGATAAGAATATCTTAATTGCAAACAAAGCAGCCGGACGCCTGTCCCAAAAAGCAGAAGCGGGAGATGTCTCGATTAATGAGCAAATAATTGCTTATTTGATAGATAAAGGTGAGATAAAATTGGAAAGCCTAAAAACCTTCAAACCCGGCATTTGCAACCGTTTGGACAGAAATACCAGCGGAATGATTTTATTCGGTAAAACCTTGCCGGCATTGCAAAAATGCGCAGACTTATTGAAAAATCACAACTTGGATAAGTATTATTTATGCCTTGCAAAAGGAAAAATAGATAAAGGGATGCTGATTAAGGGCTATTTAAAAAAGCTGGAGGGAAATATAGTTAAAATATCAGAGGATGAAAATGACGGAAACTATATAGAAACATTTTACGAGCCCTTGGATACAAACGGCAAAATATCGCTTCTTAAAGTAAAACTAATCAGCGGAAAAACTCATCAAATAAGAGCTCATTTGGCATCTATAGGACATCCTATAATGGGAGATAATAAATACGGCAATAAAGAGCTAAATACCGAAGCCGCTAATAAATATAAACTTAAATATCAGCTATTGCACGCATATGAGTTGCATTTTCCCGAAATAGAGGAAGAACTATCCGATTTGTCGGATAAAAGATTAGTATGCGATATTCCAAATCATTTTAAAAGGATATTAAAAGAGGAAAAACTATGCCTACCTGGAAATCAAGGGGCCTAAGAGGCTCCGCCTTGGAGGAAATGATTAATTATTCCAACGAAAAATACAAAGAAAGCAAAATAGCTTTGGTTCAAAAAATACCAACCCCCATAAAGCCCATTGAAATCGATAATTCCACAAGGCATATCACTTTGGCTTATTTTGAACAAAAAAGTACCGTGGATTATATCGGTGCGGTGCAGGGCTTTCCGGTTTGTTTTGATGCAAAGGAATGCAACTCGGATACATTTGCCCTTGCAAACATACATATTCATCAGTTTGAGTTTATGGAAAGTTTTGAAAATCAAGGGGGAGTTGCTTTTATAATTTTGGATTTCACTCATCGCAACGAAATTTATTATATTCCTTTTGCAAAAATCAAAGAGTTTTTTGACCGAATGAATTCGGGCGGGCGAAAAAGCTTTAAAATAGATGAATTGAATAAAGATTTTATCTTGCATTCCCATAGCGGAGTGCCCGTTCATTATCTTGAAGGACTTGAAAAAGACTTGGAAAGCAGGAAAAATAATAATTGACAAAACCGGTTTAATCTGTTAGTCTTGTAACGAAATAACACGTTAACGCACTAAAGTGCATGCTAAAACTACAGGTAATTTATATGGAAAACAAATTATTACATACTCCCGACGGAGTAAGAGATATTTACGGTAAAGAGTGTTCCGACAGACTTTTTATACAAAACAAAATTGATGAAATTTTTGCAAAGTACGGATATAACAATATTAAAACTCCAAGCTTTGAATTTTTCGAGGTTTTCAGTGAAGAAAGAGGAAGCGTTCCTTCAAACGACCTTTACAAATTTTTTGACAGAGAAGGAAATACTCTTGTTTTGAGACCTGATATTACACCATCTATTGCAAGATGTGCAAGCAAGTTTTTTTCAAAGGATGAATTTCCGGTTAGACTTTGCTATTGCGGTAATATTTTTGTCAATAATTCGGAATTTCAAGGAAAACTTAAGGAACAAACACAAGCTGGAGCGGAACTTATATGCGATGACAGTCCTTTCGCCGATGCCGAAATGGTGGTAATGGTTATTGAAAGCATGATTGCATCGGGACTTAAAGAATTTCAAGTTGAATTGGGTCAAGCCGGATTCTTTAAAGGAATCATCAAAGAAGCCGGTATATTCGATGAAGTTAAACTTGAAATCATTAAACTTATTGAAAAGAAAAATCTTTTCGGAATAGAAGAGACACTTAAAAAATACGGTGTTGATGAAAAATATATTAAAATATTCGCCAAGTTGCCGGAGCTTTTCGGTGATGTAAGCGTGCTTGAATCGGCAAAAGAATTTACCGATAACGAAGAGGCAATAAAAGCCATCGATAATCTTTTGGCTATATATGAAATAATCAAATCTTACGGTTTGGAATCCTATGTAAGTTTCGATCTTGGAATGTTAAGCAATTACGAATACTATACCGGAGTTATTTTCAAAGGATATACATACGGTGCCGGAGAATCGTTAGTAGGCGGCGGCAGATACAATAATCTTTTAAAACAGTTCGGAAAAGATGCTCCCGCTGTGGGATTCGGTATCAATATCGACAGACTCATGCTTGCCTTGGAACGCCAAAATATTGAGATTAACAGCGAAAGACAAAGACATCTTATTATTTTCGACGATAAAAAATTAGACGAGGCCGTTAAAACAGCAACAGATTTAAGAAAGAAAAACGAATGCGTTCTTATGCTTTCAAGTAAGCAGATTAAAGACGAAAAAGAGCTGGATTTGTTTAAAGAAAGAAACAGAGTGAATTCGATTCATAAGCTATTTTAGGAGGAAGTATGAGATATTTAACATTCGCCCTTGCAAAAGGCAGACTTGCAAAAAAGTCTTTGGAGTTATTTGAAAAACTGGGCATTACATGTGAAGAAATAAATGATGACAAAACAAGAAAACTAATATTTGTTAATGAAGATTTAAAGCTTAAATTTTTCCTAAGCAAGCCATCGGATGTGCCGACATATGTGGATTACGGCGCAGCCGATATTGGTATTGTGGGAAAAGATACTATTTTGGAGGAAGGTCGAAATATATTTGAAGTTTTGGATTTCGGATTCGGCAAATGCAGAATGTGCGTATGCGGTCCGGCCAAAAACAAAGAGCTTTTAAACAGCGGACGTCAAATAAGAGTTGCCAGCAAATATCCCAATATCGCAAAGGATTATTTCCATAATGTTAAAGGACAGACCACGGAAATTATCAAACTTAACGGATCCGTGGAACTTGCTCCTATTGTGGGACTTTCGGATGTTATTGTGGATATTGTTGAAACAGGCTCGACTTTGAAAGAAAACGGTCTTGAAGTTTTGGAAACAATTTGTGATTTATCAGCCAGAATGGTTGTAAATCAAGTCAGCATGAAAATGGAAAATGAGCGTATTACAAAGCTTATTAACGGTTTAAAAGAAATTATAGGATAGGAAATGCCATATGAAAGTTGTTAGATTAGACGAAAATTCAAAAAAAGATATATTAAACGATTTGCTTAAAAGAAGTCCAAACAACTACTCCGAATACGAATCGGTGGTTAAGGATATTTGCGAAGATGTTCGTGAAAACGGAGACGAAGCCTTATTTAAATATACAAATAAATTCGACTGCGAATCCATTAATGCATCAAACGTAAAAGTAAGCAAAGAAGAAATTGAGGCAGCTTACAAAGAATTAAATGATGATGAGCTGGTTAACATAATTCGTAAATCAAAGAAGAACATCTTTGATTTCCATTCATTACAACTTCAAAAAAGCTGGTTTAATTCCAAAGAAGACGGTTCGATTTTGGGCCAAAAAGTTACTGCTTTGGAAAAAGTAGGCGTTTATGTGCCGGGCGGCAAGGCAGCATATCCGTCATCGGTTCTTATGAACATTATACCGGCCAAAGTTGCGGGAGTGGATAAAATCGTTATGACAACACCTGCGGGAAAAGACGGTAAGATAAATCCGGTTGTTTTGGTTGCGGCAAATGAAGCCGGAGCAGATGAAATCTATAAAATAGGCGGTGCGCAAGCTATTGCATCCCTTGCTTATGGTACGGATACAATTCCGAAAGTTGATAAAATCGTAGGTCCCGGAAACATTTTCGTTGCCCTTGCAAAACGTTTTGTTTACGGCTTTGTAAGCATTGATTCCATTGCGGGTCCAAGTGAAATCTGCGTTCTTGCGGACGAAACGGCTAATCCACGTTATATTGCGGCGGATATGTTATCTCAGGCGGAACATGACGAACTTGCATCGGCAATACTTGTAACAACTTGTGATGAAATGGTTTCGGATGTTATTAAACATATCGAAAGCTTTACGGAAAGCCTTGAAAGAGAAAGCATTATTAAGAAATCTCTTGAAAATTTCGGATATATACTTGTGGCAAACGACATGGATGAAGCGGTGACGGCCGTTAACGAAATAGCCAGCGAACACCTTGAAATCCTTACCAAAGATCCATTCCAAACCATGACAAAGGTTAGAAATGCAGGAGCAATTTTCCTGGGAGAGTATTCATCGGAGCCATTGGGAGATTACTTTGCGGGACCGAACCATGTACTTCCTACAAACGGAACGGCCAGATTTTTCTCACCTTTAAGCGTGGATGATTTTATTAAAAAATCAAGCATTATCTCATATTCGAGACAGGCTTTGGAAGCGGTTCACAAAGATATTATTAAATTTGCGGAAAGCGAACGTCTTACGGCTCACGCAAATTCAATAAAAGTCAGATTTAATGACTAAAGCGATTGTGAAAGACACATAGATGGTGTTAAAATATTAACAGTAAAAACTAATTTTACGGGAGTTTTATTAAAATGAGCAGAATTGCAACAATTAAGAGAAAAACAAAGGAAACGGACATAGAACTTACAATCGATCTTGACGGAAGCGGAAAAGCAAACGTTGATACGGGCATCGGATTTTTCGACCACATGCTTGAAAGCTTTGCAAGACACGGTCTATTTGATTTGGATTTGAAAGTTAAAGGCGATTTAAATGTGGATACTCACCACACGGTGGAAGACACGGGAATTGTTCTTGGTCAGGCCTTAAAAGAAGCTTTGGGAGACAAAGCCGGCATCAAACGTTTCGGAAATATGATTCTTCCTATGGATGAAAGCGTTGTTATGGCTGCGATTGATATTTCCGGCAGACCTTATTTGATTTATGATATTAACTTGACTGTCGAAAGAGTGGGAGATTTTGAATGCGAAATGTCAAGAGAGTTCTTTTATGCGCTTTGTGTAAATGCAGGCATTAATCTCTATCTCAAAGAGCTTGAAGGAGCTAACAATCACCACATTTTGGAAGCAACATTTAAAGCATTCGCAAAGGCTTTGGATGAAGCTACAATGTTGGACGCTCGTATTAAAGGCGTTCCATCGACTAAGGGGGTTCTTTAATGGATAGTTTTAAACTTGTAATTTCCATCGAACTAGATGAAAATGCAAATCATGAAGAAAACATTGTCAAAGTCATAAGCTATGCCAATTGCGGCGCCGATGCCCTTATTATCAGAGACAGAACAAAAACGGACGCAGAGCACGACGAATTTATCGGTTTTCTTCGTACCGTCAGCAACGAATGCGATATTGATATATATGCCGGAGGCTATATCAAAAAGCTTGAAGATGTAAAAAAATATCTTTATGCCGGAGCAAAAAAAGTTTTCTTTACTTTCGAAGGCGAAAGAGAAAATGCTGTTTTAAGAGATGCAATCAGTCGTTTCGGAGTTGATAAATGCGTTGTTTTTAACTCAAATTTTGTAAAGAACATCGAAGATATAAAATCAGCCAACAAATTGTTTAATCTAAGCGTTAACACATATAATGAGACGGCTGAAGAAAAAATAGAAATCATTAATATAACCGAATACGACGGTGATGCCAGAAAATTCGCCGCTGCGGTTAAGGATATTGACATCAAATCCATAGCTTTTAACAGTTGCGATATTGATGTTACTGAATTTATGAAGTTTAAACTCAGTTTAAATATCTTAAACGTTCCTGTTGAAGTGTTTGATACAAGTCTTGAATTCAGCGATTTCAAACTTGGTCCAAACGGCCTTATTCCCGTTATTGCGCAGGATTACAAAACAGGGGAAGTTTTGATGCTTGCTTACATGAACGAAGAAGCTTTTGAAAAAACCCTTGCAACGGGCATGATGACTTATTATTCCAGAAGCAGACAGGAACTTTGGACAAAAGGTATGACCAGTGGCAATATTCAATTTGCAAAAAAACTTACTATCGATTGCGATAAGGATACCTTGCTTGCTCAGGTTCATCAAATAGGTGCGGCTTGCCATACCGGTAACAGAAGTTGTTTCTTTACGGATATTGCTTCAAAGTCTTATACGGAAAAGAATCCTGCAAAAATTTTGGAAGATGTTTACAATGTAATTCTTGACAGAAAGTCAAATCCAAAAGAAGGTTCTTATACCAACTATCTTTTTGATAAGGGCATTGATAAAATCCTTAAAAAATGCGGAGAAGAGGCGACGGAAATTGTTATTGCCGCCAAAAATCCGGATAAAGAAGAGATTAAATACGAAATTGCCGACTTCCTTTATCACATGATGGTTCTTATGGTTGAGAGAGGCGTATCATGGGATGAAATTATGGAAGAATTGGCAAACAGATAGTATTTATCAATAAAAAATTCAAAGTAATTAATAAAAATTTATCCAAATTGCTAAATATCGCGGTTTTTCGTTGACTTATGGTTTATTTGGATTTATAATTCAAATGATTTAGGGAGTGCTTGCGAAAGCGGGCTGAGAGACATCATGATTCTGATGTTAATCCCGGGGGAAACCCCGCACCTGATCCGGATAATGCCGGCGGAGGGAAACATATTTGATTTATTTTACCTCTGCTTATATCGGGCAGAGGTTTTTGTTTACCTTCGAGAGCAATGTGGGCTCTTAAATCAAATAATATTAAACGGAGGAAAAAATATGAATGCAAGTGTAGCAATTCAAGTCTTACCAAGTGTTTTGGAAGACAAAGAAGTTGTAAGAATCGTTGATGAAGTAATTGACTACATCAAATCAACGGGAGTGACTTACTATGTGGGTCCTTGCGAAACAGCAATGGAGGGCGATTATGAAAAACTCATGGATATTGTAAAGGAGTGCCAGTATATCGCCATTAAAGCAGGATGTCCAAGCGTAATGAGCTATGTGAAAATCACATACAAACCTGAAGGAGAAGTATTGACAATAGATGAAAAAACAACGAAACACCACTTATAATTTCATACCGATTCTTGTTATTATTGCAATTATTGCGATTTGGCAAATTGTAAGTGTTTCGGGACTTGTACCGTCTTATATATTGCCGTCTCCGACTAAGGTTTTTAAGGCATTTGTGGATAATTTTCCACTTATGGCCGATCACGGCAAAGTAACATTAATAGAAACTGCCATAGGTCTTGCAATAGGCATTTTTTTGGGATTTGTAAGCGCAGCTGTTATGGACGCTTCAAGAAGAATCAGAAAAGCAGTTTATCCTTTATTGATAATCAGCCAAACAATACCTACGGTTGCCATTGCACCGTTATTGATTCTTTGGTTTTCATACGGACTCTTACCAAAAATAATTTTGGTTGTTATAACAAGCTTTTTCCCTATTGCTGTTGGACTTTTGGATGGCTTTATGTCTGTTGACGAAGATCAGATTATGCTTTTAAAATCCATGAAAGCAAACAAATGGCAGATATTTTGGAATGTAAAATTTCCGGGAGCCTTAACACAGTTTTTTTCCGGACTTAAAATTGCCGTAAGTTATGCCGTTGTCAGTGCGGTTGTTTCGGAGTGGCTCGGAGGTACACAGGGTCTCGGTGTTTATATGACCAGGGTTAAAAAATCCTATTCATATGACAAAATGTTTGCGGTAATTATACTGATTTCGCTTTTAAGTCTTGCGCTTATAGCAATCGTTAATTTGATTCAATATAAGTCAATGCCATGGAAGAGAGTGAAAAAATAATTTTAAAAAATCGAAAAGAGGAATATATTATTATGAAAAAATTCAAAAAAATAGCATTAATACTTGCTTGTACAATTTTAGTATTAAGCTTTGCGGGATGCGATTCTGCCGATAAAGCGGTAAACAAAGATCTTAATGTAACATCGAACGGATTAACGGAAATCACACTTGTACTTGATTGGACACCGAACACAAATCATACCGGTTTTTATGTTGCGGATGCTTTGGGATATTATGAAGAAGCGGGAATTAAAATCAATATTGTTCAGCCGCCTGAAGACGGTGCTACAGCTATGGTTGCCATGGGCAGTGCCCAGTTCGGAATAGATTTCCAAGATTCACTTGCGCCTGCTTTTACAGCTGATGCAGCAATGCCTGTAACAGCTGTTGCAGCGGTATTACAGCACAATACATCGGGAATCATTTCTTTAAAAGAAGACGGAATATCAAGCCCTAAAGGCCTTGAAGGCAAAAACTATGCAACATGGGATTTACCTGTGGAACAGGCAATGATGCAGTATGTTGTTGAAAAAGATGGCGGAGATTTTTCCAAAGTTAATCTTATTCCGGAATATGTAACCGACGAAGCCGCAGCATTACAGCAAGATATCGATGCCATCTGGGTTTACTACGGTTGGGCAGGAATCGCTTGCAATCTTGCGGGTCTTGATACGGATTACTGGAACTTTACGGATATCGATAAAGTATTTGATTATTACAGCCCTGTTATTGTTGCAAACAACGACTTCCTTGAAGCGCATGGCAATATTGCAAAAGCTTTCCTTGATGCAACTAAAAAAGGTTATGAGTATGCGGTTGAAAATCCTGAAGATGCAGCTAAAATTCTTTGCAATGCAGTTCCTGAGCTTGATGCAAATTTGGTTATGGAAAGCCAGAAGTGGATTTCAGGTCAATATAAAGCAGAAGTCACTCAGTGGGGATATATCGATCAAAATCGTTGGGATGCATTTTATTCATGGTTATATGAAAACAATCTTTGCGATAAAATCGAATCGGGCTTTGGCTTCACAAATGAGTATTTGTCAAAATAATTGAAATAAACATTTTTTGAGGAAATTTTAGATGATATTAAAAGCGGAACATATTTCAAAATCCTTTGGTGAAAAGAAAATATTGGATGATATATCGATTTGTTTAAATGAAGGCGAAATTGTTTGCATTTTGGGAACAAGCGGTGTAGGTAAAAGTACGCTTTTTAACATCATATCCGGACTTTCAAAGCCCGACGAAGGATGTGTATCTATTAAAGATGAAGGATGTAAAGAAAACGCTTTTTGCGATATTACCGGGAAATCCGGAAATATAAGTTACATGCTTCAAAAGGACTTGTTGTTGGAGCATAAAAGCGTTATTGACAATGTTTGTCTTCCTTTGCTTATTCAAGGTGTTAAAAAAGAGGAAGCTAAAACTAAGGCTTTACCTCTGTTTGACAGATTTAATTTGAATGGTATGGAAGATAAGTTTCCGGCGCAGCTATCCGGCGGAATGAGGCAGCGTGCGGCACTTCTCAGAACCTATATGTGCGGTGATAAAGTGGCCCTTCTTGACGAGCCCTTCAGTGCTCTTGATACTTTAACACGTTCGGAAATTCATGATTGGTATCTACAAATAATGGATGAAATCAAGCTTTCGACGCTTTTTATTACTCATGATATCGATGAGGCGATTCTTTTATCGGACAGAATCTATATTTTGAAAGGTCGTCCCGCAAAAATTGCGGCGGAAATTGAAATATGCGAGCAAAAGCCAAGAAACGGAGACTTTTTGCTTAGTGAAGAATTCTTAAAATATAAACGTGAAATTAAAGCCTTATTGTAAAATTCATATTTAATGTTTTTAAAATCGTATGTCTTTGGAATTCAGCAAAAGACATACGATTTTTTGTTATTATATTTTCAAAAAATTAACGGTTTGTTAATAATTTGTTTAATCAATTAAATTACAATGAAACAAACTAGTATTTATATTGGTAATTCTGTCTTTATATGATATGTAAAAAAATTGTTAAATGCGGATTATTAACGGTTTGTAACTTTAAGCTTAGTATAACTGATTAGGGGGTAGTTATATGGCTAGAGAATTAAAAAGATTAAGTAAAAAAATTCTATGCTTTATCTTGGTTACTGCTTTGACTTTAAGCTGCTTATTAACTATGTCTTCAAAAGTAACGAATGCGGCTATTCCGATTCCTACACAGCAGCAGATTAGCGATGCAACCAAGAGTATGCAAGAGGCAATGGAAGCTTTCTTGAAGGAAGGTGAGGAGTTATCTGAATTGGAAGAACTCATGACTCGCCTTGGAGGTATTGCATCTGCGGGAAGTGGTATTCTTGCTATCTTGCAAATTTTGGGAGTAATGAAAACTTCGGATCCGACACAGCTTAAGTTGAATCAAATTATTCAAATGCTTAATAATATGAATGATAAGTTAGCTGAGATGGATACAAAATTGGATCAAATTATTACGGCAATATTGGCAATGGAAGTTAAAGATGAAGAAAGAGCCAGAGCCGAAAAGGCAAGAGATCTTTTATCGAATTGGCAAAGCTTTAAAACATCTTATCTTGTACCGTTACAAAATTTGACAGCAGAATATAATACAAAATTAAACGGAGAATTAGCTAATTGGTGGAATCTTGCTGCATCTACGACTGAAGTACCTACACTAAAACAAGATACCATGGTTTTATATGCCGATTATAATACCAACCCACCTAATGAAAATGCCATAAAGAAAGTAGTAACATATTACACCGGAAGTTACGGACTCCCGACTGATGGTAAAGCAGATAACGGCGAAACTGTTACCGAGTATATTAATATTCCGGTATCAGTTATAGCTACAGCCACTACAGCCGCTTGGGATGTTGATCATTATAGAGAAAACTTTGTAGATGCATTTGATGATGCCTTTTTGGCTGCCTCAGGCTCTATAGATTTTTCTCACAATCCAACATTAGAGGCTAAATGGAATGCACTTGATGCAAATAAATTATTATTGGCAAGAAATCTTGGTCAAGATGTGATAGATACCATAATCGCTCATTGCGCATATAATGCTTTCAGTAAAACAGATGAAACTACTCAAGCTTGGGTTGATGGTATTTACAATGCCTATAATAATTATTGTTCCAATGTTTTGGAAGCACAAACCGGTTTGGATTCAATTCTTAATGTAATGTATGGTACCCACGCATTTGAGGGTGAAATAAAAGATAAGATTGTGGACATTTGCGACAGAATGATTACCGTAACATCTGTTTACGGACAGATGGCTATGTCGGTTGTAAGTATGGGTTATAACGAGACTGCGGATGAAAAAGCCACAATGCTTAATTGTTTTGTTAATACAATCAATGCCCTTCAGGAGAAGAAAGACAGTTCCTTAACGGGTTACGACAATTTCTGCTATATTGTTGGCGGCCTTGTAAGCTACGGAGAATTCAGTGTTATGGGCGAAGATGATTTCCATTTCTTGGCTGATGATCCGGTAGATGGTCATATTATCGGCGAATATGTTGATTATCATAGCAGCCCTTGGCTCCTTTATGAAGATACAGAAGAAACACATATGATAGACAGCATGCCGGCCATTGTAAATGATGTTTACTCGGTTGTATTGTATCATCAGTACCAAGCTTTAACCGATGATACGACACAAACATCTTTTGCGAAATACTTGAACGGTTATGATGTAGGAATAGCAGAAGATTTTGACGGGCTTCTTACAACCGTTTACAGTGGTGCTCAAAACTTTGCACTTTCGGATAATATTAAAATGACAGCAAATAATATCTTTTCCTTTAGAATGCCATCTGCTGATACTTATTCTGATGGACAAGAATATTATGTTAACGATGGCACTGCAGATGATGATGATATTTGGGTACACGATAAAGTTGTATTTAGCTATATCGACTCAACAACCGGTAGTTCCCAGATAAATCAGATTCTTGCAGCAAGAGCAGGCTATATTTGGAAGAATTGGAGTACTCTTTACGATAATGGCTGCCTCTTGGTTAGGAAGAGTCCACAGGGCGAAGGAGAACTTAAGCACAACATTACTTCGGTTGAACTTGGTATTTTCCATTATCATGACTATGAAGATTGGGATGATGTATGGTTTATCGTTCCTTTCCACGCTCTTAAAGTTTCGGCGGTTCCGACGGCCATTAATGTAAACGGTCCGTTAAACAGCATTAAACGAAATGACGGAATGCCATATTATCAATTAAATATGAAATCGGAAGTTCCGACTCCGGATCCGGCAAAAGAAACAAGTGGTGATTGGTCAAGCTTTGATGCCGATAAATACTATACAAGCAGCGGAGAATTAAGCGATGAGTATATCAATTCTTTAATTGATGAATCAATCGGTAAAGCAGCCGAAACCGGTTCAAATATTAACTTAACCGATGCTCAAAAAGCCGACATTGCAAAACAGGTTAAAGAAGAAATCGAAAGCCTTAGAGAAGGTTTGGCAAATAATGAATCTATAAGAGATTTTAATGTATTTAACTTAAACGATGAACAGCTTGAAGCATTGGCTAAGGAAGTACTTGGTGATACTGCTTTGGTAAGTGGCGACAAGTCGGTTGCACTTTCGGCCAAAAACATTAAAACAGTGCTTGATTACGAAGTTGGCGTTAATTTAAGCATTGTAATGCGCGGCGGAAAACCTGTTGCCGAAATGAAACCGATATATGATATTTCACCGTTCCTTATTATTTGGAACTCAATAAGCAACAGATTTGAAAAGATTGCCATTAACGATGAAGCTATCCAAAAACTTGGTATAGAGGCAAGTGTTAAGATTCCTGTAGCTGCGGATTCAAGAAAAACAGTCTATAGTGTAACTCATTACAATTCAATGACATCAATGATTGCTATTTCGCAGAAAAACGCCACTGTTCAAGGCTCGGGCACAAACAAATTCGTTGCGGTGGGTGAAACATCATTCAGCCCATTTGAACTGGGAGATGCATTCGGTGTTGATACGGGAGACCACAGCAACACGGTAATGTATATGTCGCTTATCATAATGGGAGCTGCGGCAATAGCCGTAACGGTGCTCACTAAAAGAAAAAGTTTTGGCGATAATTAATAAACAATAAACACTTATAAATTTACAGGAAACGAAAGTTTCCTGTAAATTTTTGATGATTGGTATATTTTCAGGGGGTTATATTAATGAGCTTTAATATTAAACGCAAAATCTTATCTTTCTTTTTGATTTTTATAATTGCCGTATTTCCTTTATCCGCTTGTCTTGAGCAAAAAAAGGAGGCAAGGGTCGGTATTGCTTGGCGAAGCGATCAAACGGCGGAAAGTTTTACGGCAACCGTAGCGGCTGTTGAAGAGGCCGGAGGAGAAGCAGTTGTTCTTGATATGGTTAAATCA
>CACZQX010000196.1 GCA_902783445.1 uncultured Lachnospiraceae bacterium | reverse complement strand
ATTAATATTGAAAAACTAAGAGAAGAAGTAAATCCGGTTTACTCTACAGCGCATTCGTGCCTGCAAATAGTATCGGCTACAGGGGATGAAGAATCAGATAATTTAAGAAAAGTTCTGGGCTTTACCGAGTTTGGAGCTGATTCAAAGGAGCGAGGCTCAAATATTTCGCCGGAAATGAAGCAGGTACTTATGAATTTAATGCCGATTTTTAGCTCGCTTGTAGAGACACGCTTTTTTTCTATGAATAATTATATTATAAAATCCGGTGTAAAAAACGTATTGGATCTTCCAAGCGGCTACACTGCCCGCGGTGTTAAACTTGCAAAAAGCGGTATTAATTATTACGGTTTTGATTTACCGGCAGTAATTGATGCCATGAAGCCTGCGGTAAACAAGATAATAGGGGATAATGAAAAAATAAAATATCATGAAGTAGACGCTACAAATTATGCTTCACTTAAAAAGGGGCTGGGCGATGTTAATGGCAAACTTCATATTACAACCGAAGGCCTTTTGATGTACCTTACCCAGGCCGAGATTGAAACGGTATTTGCCAATGTAAGAAAACTTTTGCTGGAGTACGGCGGAAAATGGGTTACGGTTGATAATGAATTAGACCTTGCTCAAGAAAAGGGCATTAAGATTTTAGCAAACTCACTGCCTCGGGAAATGGCGGGCATGGTTGCAAATATTGCGGCGGGTTCGGTTGCAAAAACAACCTTGGAAAACAATGTTTTCTTTGATAAAGACAGAGAAAAAGCCAAAAAGTTTGTGGATGATATGGGATTCAATCTGGAACTTGTTCCTTTTAAGAGCTATATGCCGGAAACAATTAAGTCTTTGGCAAATCTTCAGGATGATGTGCGAGAAGGTGTATTGGAAGGCTTGCAAGAGGTTAATATGTGGGTGATGACTCCGAAGGTCGGTAATGCGGAAGATTTTTCCTGCAAGGAAGCAAACTTTGATGCCAATGTAAGATTAAGTGATAACAAGCTTTATATTGAATTGACAGGGCGACTTGATACCATTACAGCTCCGGAACTTTTGGCGCTTTACAAAGAAGCTGATGCTAAAGCCGACATATCTAATATAACCGTTGATATGCAAAATCTTGATTATATATCATCAGCGGGCTTAAGAGTTCTTTTGATAATGCGAAAGGCTTTGCCGGACAATGAAAGCTTTAACATTATAAACATGAACGAAAATATAAAAGAAATTATTGAAACAACGGGATTTGACACAATATTTTGTTAATACAAAGGGATGCGCATTTATGTCGCATCCCTTTAATTGTATTCTTTCATTATTGCATTGAAGCTTCTGCCGTAGTGCTTTTTAACGAGACTTGAAAGATAGCTGTATGAGTAGTTGTATTTTTGGGCAAGCTCTTCAAGCGTTATGGTTTCGTAGTTGGAGTAGGCATAATCCATTATTACGGTAATTCCCGGGGCATTTTTAATTGCATTGCTGCCGGATATTATATGTGCTCTGTGTTTTTGCAAAAGCCTGATACATATCATTTCCAAAGACAAAGTCATGTATCGGTTTGAAAAAAATCAGATAATATATCGTCGGATGAAACTATATTGTTTAATATGTTTTTTAAGGTGTCGGTATAAACAATGATCGACAGCATAACAACATTATCATCGGCAATAAAAAGAGAATAGGATGTGTTGGGAGCAATAAAGCACATATCACCTTCTTCCAGAACATATTTTGTGCTATTTACAACGTGACAAACATTGCCTTTCAAAACATAGTGTATTTCGATAGCATCTTTATGATAAAAATTCACATTTGGCATGTAGCGCGGCCAACGTTGTATATATAATTGTTTGCCCTGAGGAATCAGAAAACAGGTAGGAAGATATTTGTTTTCGGCAGCAAATGATATCACTTATTAAAAAACATCTCAACACCCTTTCCATTTCCGGTACCTATGACGACAAAGGAAAAATGACCTGTACGGACGACGCAGGTATGGGTACGTTTTTGCCTTTGGATGCTATTTATGCATCGGGTGAAGAAGTTATCAAGGCTTTCCTTGACGGAAAAGATTTTTCATCGGAAACGGTTAAAAATGAATCGGGAGCAGCAGGTGCTGCTTCCGATGACTTTACGGCTTTTACACAGGTAAAGACCGAGGGAGTGTTAGATTGGGAACTTGTATTTGATAAACTTCCGGATGCATACAACACATATGATACGCAGTATAAAGGCACGGAAATGATTGTTCACCGAGCAACTGGTTTGATTTGGATATTCCAACGGCACAATTTAAAACACTTCTGGATAATTTATTCGATCCGGAACATGGGGTAATGGATCCTTGTATAATCGTATGCCCTACATATTACCTTGATATAGACAAGGATGATGTGACGGTTGAAGAAGGAGTAATTGCAGGAGACGGCAGATATGACGGAATACCTGCAATGTACCATGAAGAGGTTGTAAAAGACCTTATTCCGGCAGTGGAAAGCCAATTGAATGTATACTGTACGGATTTTTCACCGGAAGGAATAAAAGCAACAAGAGACCACAGAGCCTGGGGTGGATTTTCAAGGGGTTCGGCATGTACCTGGTATTTGTTTAATCATGATTTTGAATACTTTACTTACTGGCTGCCTACAAGCTGCAATTGTTTGCCTGAAGGTGTGGAACTTGGCAAAACAGGAGATAGCGAGTGGACGGATGCCATGGCGTTTGAGTATGTAACCGAGCCTATAAAAGCCCATCCTGAGCTGGATTTCTTTATTATAGCCCAGTCCGGAGATGAAACGGATATCCCTCAAATGAGAACGCAGATGAAATATTTTATTGAGCAGCCTGATATGTTCTCTTACGGACTTGACAGGCAGGAGAACAACTTCTATTATACTTGTTCGGACTTCAAGCATGTAATGCAGTACATGGCATATTATCTGTACACGGCAAAAGATATTCTTTTTAAATAATGTTTTTTCCTTTTTACCACCATGAAAAAGCAGCTGAAATCTTTGATTTTGGCTGCTTTTTGAATGACGACGGAAAAATGCGCTCTTGCAATATCATAGACTTGGTTTGAGATGCCTATCCGATGAGGCAAGCTTATACTGGATTTTTTGGCTTCCAATCACTATAATATTAGATGAAGCAATTAATATATATTTGCTTATATAGTTATATTTGATTATGGAGAAAACATGAATTTTAAGTTTTTAAAAAGGTTAATTATATTTGCGCTTTGCGTTTGCTGCTTTGCAATCGGACTTGTTGCTTGCGGTGAGGAGGAAGAAGAAGTCGAAAGCTTTGCTTGGCCCACAACGGGTCTTGGGGCGCTGCTTCCGGATCCCATGAATCCAAACTGTCAGCTTATAACAAATAACGAAAGAGAGTTTTATGTTGAAATCGACAAGGTTACAAGAGATGATTTTGATTATTATGCCGATATGTGCAGAAGAAACGGTTTTGACATTGACGTTGAGTCAAAAGAATCCACATATGATGCCTGGAATATGGACAGATATCGATTGAAACTGGAATACGAAAATCGCACCATTACAATCGATTTTAGGGCACCGAATGAAATAGGAGCCATTGTTTGGCCGAAATCGGGTATGGGAGCCATGCTTCCCGCACCGGATTCCAACAAAGGTTACGGTATGGAAGAATCCCCGGCGGATTTTAAGGTAGCCGTAGCGGAAATCAAAACGAAACAATTTGAGTCTTATGTGGCTCAGTGCAGGGAAAAAGGCTTCAATTACAGCTATTACAAAGACGAGAACAAGTACTCGGCAAAGGATTTGGACGGCAATACGGTTATAGTTAAATACAGCTCATATTTTAAAATAATGGATGTTGCCATTTATTCAAAGTATGAAACCGATGTTCCTAACATTGCGGAAACCACACCGCCTCCGACGGAAACAACCAAAGGGGAGACCGAAACTACAACGTCCCTTGCGGATATGAATAAAATAACACCGGGTATCAGAGATACTCTTCAATACTACGAAAAGACCATGAACGGCTATTGTGATTTTATGGCCATATATACGGGGTCTCCGTTGCAACAAAAAGATTATGATGCCTGGATGGATAAGTTTAACGACGCAACAAGCAAATTCAGCTCGTTGAATGTACCTGAGTTCAATGATAATGAGCTTGTATACTACCGTGAGGTTCAACAAAGAGTTAACGAAAGAATGGATAAAATTAAAGACAGATAGAATAACACCGGTTAGTCGAAAGACCAACCGGTGTTTGTATATAGGACGCAAAGAAAGTATATTTCGGCAATGGAAAGAGTGGTTGTGCTAAGCATTTTTGCCGCATTGTTAAGACGAATGCTTGTAAGAATCCATCATATCGGGAGACAGTATTAAAAAATCTCCCTTTTTTATCTCGAAAGACGTTCCATACATCACTTGTTTTGCGCGTCCCTCCAAAACATAAACAAGTTCAAAAGATTCGTGGGAATGCATAAGGGGAGGCTGAAAACCCGCGCCGAAGCACCGCCTCCCATAATAAAAGTATACATATATCCCAAAAGTCAAATCAAATAACCTTTTTGGATGGCAAAAATATGAAACAATGGTATACTTTATATAGATTATTCTTCGAAAAAGCACTGTAAATACTAAAAAAACCGGACGAATTAGAGTCGAAAACCGGATTAAAATCGGTGGATGAATTATAAAAAAACGGAGAAAACCATGAATTTTAAACATCATTTTATTGAAAAAGGAGAGGGATTTCCCCTCATTTTATTACACGGAAACAGTGGAAATATGTCCTGCTTTAAGGCACAAATCAAAGAATTTTCCAAGGATTTTCATGTGTATGCTCTTGATACGAGAGGACACGGAAAGAGCAAAAGAGGAGAGGCAGCTTTTACAATCAAGCAGTTTGCGGACGATTTGGCAAAATTTATGAATGAGCACGAAATAAACAAAGCTCACATTTTAGGCTTTTCCGACGGCGGCAATATTGCCTTGGAATTTGTCCTTAAATACCCGGAAAAAGTTGAAAAACTTATCTTAAACGGGGCAAATTTTGTGCGACCGGGACTTAAATTTTACTTTAATACATTTACGATTTTTGTGTATTTTGTAAGCGGAATTTTCAAAAAAATCAATAAAAAAGCTCATGCAGTCAACGAAATGTACGGTCTTATGGTTAATGAGCCGAATATAACTTTGGAAGAACTTGCATCAATAAAGGCACAAACCCTTGTAATTGCGGGAACACATGATATTGTAAAAGAAAGTCACACAAGGCTTATGGCGGATACCATTCCCCATGCAAAACTTATTTTGATTAATGGAAATCATTCCATTTGCTACAAAAAACCACTGGAATACAATGCGGCTGTAGCAGAATTTATAAGAAATTAGATTTCTTTTTAAATACCGGGGGGTTAAGTGAAAGATTATTTTAAGCTTAAAGAAAACAAAACGACTATTCGCGGGGAGTTCAGCGCGGGACTTGCTGTTTTCTTTTCTATGGTCTATATCTATTTCGTAAATGCCAATATGTTTTCCAATCCTTTCGGAACGGGAGAAAACGTTTTGGGAGTTTCTTTTAATGCGGTTTTTATATCCACCGGACTGTGTACCGTTATCGGAACCTTACTTATGGGTGTGCTGGCAAAACTGCCTTTTGGAATTTCCATCAGTATGAGCTCAAATGCCATGTTTGTATATACAATATGCATCAAATTCGGCATGAGTTACGCAAACGCATCCTTTATGATACTTATTTGCGGTCTTATATACCTGCTTTTTTCCGCTTGCGGTATAAGGAAAAAGCTGTTTAATACGATTCCCCAAGCTGTAAAAACGGCAATTGTTCCGGGAATGGGCTTGTTTATAGCTTTGGTAGGCTTAAAAAACGCCGGAATCGTTGTTAACAGCGCAGATTCCGGCTTGACCCTTGCTTCACTTAATCTTTTGGATGGAGGCTTTTTGGGAGCTTTGCCCCTGGTTATATCCATTGTCGTTTTCTTTATCATTGTAATACTAACTCTAAAGGGAGTAAAAGCAGCCATAATAATAGGAATTCTTATGGGGATGGGTCTTTATTATCTTTTGGGACTTGCCATTCCGGGATTTTATGAGAATTTAAGCGAAAGCATGCAAATGGTAAGCCCGGCGCAGGCATTTAGCGAGTTTAAAGAAATGTCCCTTGGCGTAGCTTTCACAGAGGGAACAGACTTTAGCGCCTTTATTGAGGCAGAGGGTTTTTCAAAGTTTGTTTTCAGCTTTATTGTTTCTTTGTTATCATTTTTCATGGTAGATACTTTTGGGTCATTAGGGTCATTATACGGTGCTTGCGCAAGGGGAAATATGCTGACTAAGGATGGCGAAATACCGAGAATGACAAGCGCCATGCTTTCGGACTCTATAGGAAGCGTAGCTTCGGGTCTGTTTGGAAATGCATCTCTTACGGCTTATATGGAATCCGCCGCCGGAGTTTTGGCAGGTGGAAAAACAGGCCTTACGGCGGTATTTGCATCCATGTTTTTTGCAATAACGCTGTTTTTGAGCCCTATTGCAAACCTAATGCCATCATGCGCTACATCAGGTGCCGTGGTTTTTATCGGTGTTACTATGGCATGCTCATTTAAAGATATTGATTTTAAGGATATTACCATAGCCATACCTGCATTTCTTGCCGTTGTTATGACTCCGTTCGCCTATAATGTAGCATACGGAATAGCATTCGGTATGATAGGGTATGTTATTATGCTTGTTTTCACAAAGCAGATTAAAAAGATTAAAGCGGGTGTGTGGATAATAACGGCTTTGTTCGTGCTTTTGCTCATTTTGACAAACTGAAAACAATTAATAATAAAACGATAGGGGTACAATGAGACACTTTTTGGAAAAAATTTTTAAAATAAAAGAGAATAACACAAGCATAAGGATTGAACTTCTGGCGGGGCTGACAAGCTTTACGTCCATGGTTTATATTTTGATTTTTAATGCAAATCTTTTGTCAAATCCTTATGGCGACGGCTCCAACCCGTTGGGAATATCTTTTGGGGCTGTGTATATATCTACGGCTTTGGCAGCGGTTGTGGGCAATATTTTCATGAGCCTGGTTGCAAATGCACCTTTTGCACAGGCTACGGGTGTGGGCCTAACAAGCTTTTTTGTTTATACCGTTTGCCTAAAATTCGGTTACAGTTATGCAAATGCCTTGCTGTTGGTTTTAATCGGTGGGGTTTTGTTTGTTATAACAAGTTCCACAAAATTAAAAAGAATAATTATCAGAGCGATACCTTATTCCGTGAAGGTGGCAATGGCTCCGGGAGTTGGCTTGTTTGTTACTTTTATAGCCTTGCAAAATTCCGGCATTATAGTGGCATCCGAAGAAAACGGTGCTTCGCTGGGCTCTTTTAACTTTATAAGCGGAGAATGGAAAAATGTAATGCCGCTTTTGGTTGCCTTTGTGGGATTTTTTGTTATAGGAATTCTATCGAAAAAGAAGGTTAAAAGGGCAATTTTAATCGGAATTTTAGTCAGCATAGCCCTATATTATCTTTTGGGGCTAACAATAGACGGCTTTTATGAAGGCATTGCAAAGAGCATTGAATCATTTTCATTGACACGTGATTTTGAAGCTTTTGGCACGGAGGCTTTTTTGCAAGTCTTTAAAGGTGGCTTTGATTTTGGCCCTGTTATAGCTCAAATGGGATTCGCAAAATTTATTCTTGTCAGCGTTTGTCTTGTTTTAACCTTTCTTTTTGCGGATATTTTTGACTCTTTCGGATTTATATACGGAGTTTACGACAGATACAGCCTTTTGGCCGAAGAAAACAGCTTAGATGGTATATATAAAACCTTAAGAGCCGATGCGATGGGAAGCGTCAGCGGTGCCCTTTTGGGAAGCTCCACCGTAACAACATACGTTGAATCCGCAAGCGGAGTGGCAAGCGGTGCAAAGACGGGACTGACGCCGTTATTTGTTGCGGTTTTGTTCTTAATAAGCATGTTTTTTAGCCCATTGGCAGCTTTAATACCAAATGCGGCCACGGCAGGTGCCTTGATTTATGTAGGTGTTATTTTAATAATCTGCGTAAAGAAAATAGACTGGGGAGACCTTTCCATGGCGGTTCCGGCATTTCTTACAATAGCGCTTATACCTTTTAGCTACAATGTGGCCTACGGATTGGCTTTCGGAATGATTGCTCATATTGTAATCAACATATTTATGGGAAATATAAAGAAAATAAGAATAAGCACATGGATAGTGGCAGTGGTATTTTTGGCCATAATGATGTTTACAAGATAAAATGCTGTTTCCACACAAAAAGTCCGGGTTAATACCCGGACTTTTTGCTTAATAAAAATGTAGTTTATATATAGTAAAATGGTAGTTAATGGCTAATGGCAAAATTATGAAATAATTTTGTTTCGAACGCAGTGAGAAATTCGCGTTAGCGAACCCTGATTGTCCTTTTGCAAAATTTGCGTTAGCAAACCTATTTCTGTAACTGCTTTGCCCCGATATTGGTTGTAAACTTAATTGACGAATCAATATCGATTGCATCTATATGTGCAAAATATTTTGCTGTTCTTACCATCTGACTTACATATGAGTTTTCGTTATCATACCAAGAAACAACCTGTACGTGGCTTCTTCCGTGACCGAGCGGTGTTACCATTGTCTGTGTGGAATCAAACAATGAACCGTAGAACATGCCTATAACATCGCTTGAAACAATAGGATCGTCGTTGTAACCGAATGTTTCGTTAGCCATAGCTTTCATATGAGCATTTACCCGGTCGACGCTTACTTCACCTTCAACTACGGCACAAAGAATTGTTGTTGAACCTGTAGGTGTAGGAACACGCTGTGCCGAACCTATTAATTTTCCATTAAGGTGAGGAAGTACAAGACCGATTGCTTTTGCGGCACCCGTTGTTGCGGGAACAATGTTTAAAGCGCTTGCTCTTGAACGACGAAGATCACCTTTTTTGTGTGGATTATCAAGGTTTTGCTGGTCGCTGGTGTAAGCATGTATAGTATTAACAATACCTGACTCAATCGGAGCAAGCTTATCAAGAGCCGCAGCCAAAGGCGCAAGGCAGTTTGTTGTGCAGCTTGCAGTTGAAATGATTTGGTCATCTTTTGTCAAAATATCATGATTTACGTTGTAAACGATAGTCTTAATATCGTTACCGCCGGGTGCGGAAATAATAACTCTTTTGGCACCGGCTTCAATATGAGCCATGGATTTTTCTTTTGAAGTGTAGGCTCCGGTACACTCCATTACCAAGTCGATATCCATTTCTTTCCAAGGAAGTTTTGACGCATCTCTTTCCTTGGTAACTTTGATAACTTTATCTTTTACGATGATAGTGTCGTTATCACGGTTAAATGAAACTTCGTTGGCATATTTGTATCTTCCCTGTGTACTGTCGTATTTGAGAAGATGGGCAAGAAGTTCAACGTCTTTTGAAGCATTTATTGCAACAATCTCCATTCCTTCAGTGTCAAATAGTTGTCGGAACGTAAGACGTCCGATACGGCCAAAGCCGTTAATAGCAACTCGTGCTGACATTTTTAAATCCTCCGCTTATGTTTAATCACGATTTATACATTACAACATGGTTAAACAATAATAAGAGATTCGCGAACCCTTTGTTTATTATAAAAACCCGTAGCAAAATTGTTAATCCTAGGAACAATATTTGCTACGGTGTCAATAATAATGCCTATTTGATAATATTTCAAGGGCTTTTTTCGTTAAGTTTTTAACAATGCCTCTACGTCACAGTATTAGTGGGCAAAAAAGTTTGTCTATTTTTTAACAAAGGGGTTTTGACCGCTTCTGTCGCGCCCGGACAAAACATTTTCGGCAACCTTTCCAAGCTCATTTAAATATTTGTAATATGTAAGAGCATTGTTTTTCTCTTTCGCAAGTGCGCTTGCTTCCGAGTTGAAAGAGGAGTCTTTTTTGTCCAAATCAAAGTAAACAATGTATCTGGAAGGGGTTTTTATCATATCCTCGATGGATTTGCCGGATATAATGTCGTCCACGATTTCGTTAAATGCATTCAAATTTTCCGGCAACATAACGCGTTTTATTCTGTTTAAGGCATCGAGACCTCTGGGATTTAAAAACCAAATTTTTGTAAATTCATCATTTACCAAGTCGTTAAAAGTAAGATTAAATTGATCTTTTAACATCTTAACCATAAAAAGAATTTTTTGCTTTGACGCGATCATGGATGCAAGACCTTCCCTTGCCTGTTGATCGTTTTGCCAGCTTTGAACCCGGTATCTTCCTTTGGCGAAACTTAAAAGGCTTGTGCCGAGGAGCGCCGCAAGAAAAATCTTTGTGGTTGATTTCTGGGCAATTTCGGGTATTTTAAACTGGGCACGCTCAAGCTTGTATGTCAATTCTTCGTCGCCCTTCGCGCTTTTGTAAATATCAACGAATTCGCTTATGGGTTCCGTCATGGCTTCGTAAAGCGGGTCCATGGCTTCCAAAATCGTTTCATATATATCCAGAGTGTCTTCTGTAACTATTTTCCAAAGCAGACGTTCTTCTTCCAATATTATCTGGGCTTCCACCATATCATCGGTGCGATTTGCAACATCGAAAATTTTTTCGTAAGCTGCTTCACCGCGTTTTCTGTAGCCGGATTTTTTGACTTCGTTATATGCATCGCGGTACTGTTCCAAATATGCGCTTACGGGAATAATATCCTCTTCACGTGTTGGATTTGCCACATATTCGCTGCCGGCCACATTGTAGCTTGATGAAGAAGATGCGCTCATGGCTTCCATGGCGGCTTTTCCCACTAGGTCCGTATATCTTACCTGGATTTCGCTGCCGATAAAGCCTTGGGAAAAAGATGCCAAATCTCTTTGAGACTCGCAAACCTCGTAAAAATCCTTTTTCCATGCTTCTATTTGCGAGCGAAGCCCATCGCTTATATTTGGGTAAGCGTCAAAGGTTTGGATATAAGGATCGTAGAAAGTCATTTTTATCATGTTATCCATATATCATTCCTCCTGTCTGAGTGTGAATTCGTATTTGCCTAATTTGTTTTTCGGTGGAATTGCCACACAAGCTCCTTTTTTCAAGGAGTTACTTTGTCCGCCCGCCGCCATCACTTGAGCTTTGTTGGATGTGATATCCGCCCAAATGCGATTAAACTCGCTTTCAAATTCGTCTTTATAGGCACGTTTGTCCGGTGCGGCATTGGCAAAAATCGGGGCTTCGGATTTAAATTTGTTGAAACCGTGATCGTTTGCCGGAATAAGATTTCGATAATGGCTGTTTGCGCACACATTTTCGAATGAAATATTGCAGTTATTCAAAGCATTGAAAGCGTCTTTCAACCTTTTTTGCTTTTCGTTTATTTCGGCAGGCTCGAAACCGCAACAAATAAGCTCGATGTAGGCGGTATAGATGCTGCAAAATGCGGATATAATGTTGTTTTCTTTTATCCACTCGGCAGCGGCTTTTTGCGTATAGCCCGTTTCGTAAGCTTTTAAATAATCGCCTTCTATTTCCTTATATTTATCTTCGTAAATTTTTTCCAAAGCAGGCATGCCGTTATCCCTTGCGGCAAGGGCGTAACTGTGCATTTTATCAAGCATTAAGGCTTGAGCTTGCATCGTATAATATTTTGAATTTTTGATTTTTTCCAAAGCTTCGTTAACTGAATTGCATGTGGAAATGTAATCTCTTACTTCGGCATAAACTCTTGCTTGATTTGGGGCGAGGGGTGTCCCCGCAAAACGTTTTGCCATTGTGTCGTAAAGATGAATACATCTTTTAACGTCAGACATAATAAAAAACCTCCGTAATATATTGATATATCAAAAAGTATCAACCTAAAGTCGACTCATAAATTAAATTTATTTTATAATACCAAAAGGAATTTGAAACTATCAACTTTAATAGTATGTAAATTTTTTTAAATCTTTTCCTTGCCCCGTAATCATTGAATTATCACTTTTCAAACCTATTTCAATATAGTATAATTCATTAAAAGGTTAACGGTTGTTTGATATGTGGCAAATAGTTATTTGCTCTCATATATGTTTTTTTAGGGAGGGGTTTTTAAATGCAAGTTAAGCCTGTAAAAAGTGAAATTTTAAATTTGGCAGACGGAAAAAACATCACTGTTTACCACTTTGGCAATGTTGAATCGACAAATGATATTGCAAAGGAAATGGCAAAAGAGGTTGAAGGTGAATTTGTTGTTATCGCAGATAGCCAGAGTGGCGGAAAAGGACAAAAAGGTCGCAGCTTTTATTCACCTGCGGGAAAGGGACTTTATTTAAGTCTTTTGGTAAGACCTAACAAGCCACTTGCACAAATGCTTAAAATTACAACAATCGCTGCTTTTGCAACAGCAAAATCCGTTGAAAAAGTTTCGGGACAGCCTACGGAAATCAAGTGGGTTAACGATATCCTTCTTCGAGGCAAGAAGATTGCGGGTATTTTAACCGAAGCAAAGGCAAAGGATGACGGTATTGCAGACTACGTTGTTATCGGCATCGGTCTCAACGTTTTGGAACCGGAAGAAGGTTATCCGGCAGATATCAAAGATATTGCGGGCGCTGTATATACAAAGAGCCAAATCGAAAACTTAAATGTTGGCAAACAGCAGCTTCAAAACTTTGAAATCGATTTAATCAACAAACTTATGAGCTACTATGCTAATTTCGATAAAGAAAAATATGTAAATCAATATAAGGCAAAATGCACATTCCTCGGAAAAGATATCGAAGTTACGGATTCAAAGGGAACGAGAAAAGCCAAAGCGGTGGATATTGATGAAAACTACAGCCTTATTGTGGAATATGAGGGCGGAGAAAAAGAAAGTCTTATTTCAGCCGAAATCAAAGTATTATAAAAAGAAGTATATCCAATACCACCTATAAATTAGGTGGTATTGTTTAATGCTGATAAAATTGCTTTGGCCGGGTTTAT
>CACZQX010000195.1 GCA_902783445.1 uncultured Lachnospiraceae bacterium | reverse complement strand
GTTTCAAGAGTGCCCGTTTATGTGGGAGATATTGACAACATAATCGGTATTCTTCATATTAGAGATTTGATGCTTGCGGCCAACGAAGCATCAAACATGGATAAAGCTTTAAAAGACATTAATGATATATTGAATAAAGCTCATTTTATTCCTGAAACAAGAAAATTGGACGATTTGTTCAAACGCATGCAACAGGCCAAAACTCACATGGTTATTGTTGTTGACGAATACGGTCAGACTGCCGGTCTTGTTACAATGGAAGATATTTTGGAAGAAATAGTGGGAAATATCTTGGATGAGCACGATGAGGATATTACAAATATCCAATATGTGGATGATGACACATACCATGTTTCGGGTCTTACAACCATAGATGAGTTGGAAGAAAGCTTAGGTATCGAAATAGATGACGATGAACACGACACCGTAAACGGCTTTATAACCGCAAAACTCGGTCGTATTCCGGAGGAAGACGAAAGAAGCACAATTAATGTTAACGGCTGTGAGTTTAAAATTCTCGCAGTTGAAAATAAAATAATATCTCTTCTTGAAATAAAGCTTCCGAAGGAAGTTGTGGTGGAAGAGGAAGACAGATAGGAGATCAAGAAAATGTCAGGACATTCAAAGTTTGCTAACATTAAGCACAAAAAAGAAAAAAACGATGCAGCGAAAGGAAAGATTTTCACAATCATCGGTAGAGAAATTGCAGTAGCAGTTAAGGAAGGTGGACCTGACCCCGAAAATAACTCAAAACTTCGCGATATTATTGCAAAAGCAAAAGCAAATAACATGCCTAACGATACAATCGACCGTGGTATTAAAAAAGCCGCAGGCGATGCAAATTCGGTAAATTACGAATCAATCACATATGAAGGCTATGGTCCTAACGGTTCCGCAATTATCGTAAATGCTCTTACGGATAACAAGAACAGAACAGCGGCAAATGTACGTAACGCTTTTACAAAAGGCGGCGGAAATGTAGGTACAACAGGTTGCGTTTCCTTTATGTTTGATGAAAAAGGTCAGATTATCATTGATAAAGAAGAATGCAAAATGGATGCCGATGAGCTTATGATGATGGCTTTGGATGCAGGTGCGGAAGATTTCAACGAAGAAGATGATTCTTTTGAAATCACAACTGCACCGGCTGATTTCAGCGCCGTAAGAGAAGCATTGGAAAAAGAAGGAATTGCCATGGCTTCGGCCGAAGTATCAATGATTCCTCAGACATATGTTGACTTGACAAACGAAGACGATCAGAAAAAACTTACAAGAATACTGGATCTTCTTGATGAAGACGATGATGTTCAGGAAGTATTCCACAATGTTTCCGATTGGGAAGACTAATTAATCTTTAATAAAAAAGGGAAAAGGAGACCGCTAAAATATGGGAATTTCGGCAGTTGAAATAAACGTCCTGCTTTTTATCCAGGATCATATCAGAAATGCAGTGCTTGATGTAATCATGCCAATTATCACAAATATAGGTTACAAAGGTTTGGTACCGATACTTATTATTCTTTTTATGCTTATCGTAAGAAGATACAGAGCGGTTGGTTTAACAGCTATGGCTGCTTTTATCGGTAACGTTTTGATTGTTAATGTTATCCTTAAAAACGTTGTGGCAAGAATCAGACCATACGATTCTTTTGATGCCTTAAACCTTTTATGTGATAAACAGGATGATTTTTCATATCCATCGGGTCATACGGCTGCAGTTTGTTGCGTAGCTTTCGTGCTCTTCTTCTGCTTCCCTAAAAAAGTCGGCATTCCTGCTATTATAGTTGCGGTGCTTGTTGGCTTTTCGAGACTTTACATCGGTGTTCACTATCCGACGGATGTTTTGGTGGGCGGACTTGTAGGATTTTTGGTGGCTTACTTAAGCTCGTTATATTTATATCCACGATTCAGAAAATTGAAGATATGTAAAAAGAAAAAGCCAAAGGCGAGAAGGGCTGCGGCGTAAAGAGAATAAGAATAGGAGAGACTTAACAATGCTTTTCGTTGTTGAACTCTCCTTTTTGCTTGCCTCGGATGTTTTGAATTGTAACAAGAAATATTCAACTATAAAATGAAAATTATTCAACTTTATCGCTTTTATGTGCTGAAACTTTAAATTGACATGCATTGTAATTGTTGTTATCATTATATGAAATTGAGATTTTATCTTAATAAATTTGCACTTAGCATTACATAAATTGCATTTAAAACAGTGCATTGAAAGGATGTGGCCGAAATGAAAAAAATGGTTATGTCGGTTCTTGTTGTAAATACCGCCGGTGTTTTATCAAGAGTAGCGGGTCTTTTCTCAAGACGTAATTACAACATTGACAGCTTAACTGTTAGTGAAACAGAAAATCCAAAGTTTTCAAAAATGACAATTGTAGTAACCGGGGATGATGAAGTCCTTGAACAAATTAAAAAGCAGGTTGCAAAGCTTGAAGATGTTCAGGATATTACCATTCTTAAAGACGGAAAATCCGTCTGCAGAGAACTTGTTCTTATCAAAGTGGCGGCCGGTCCCGAACAGAGACAGCAGGTTATGGCTGTAACAAACATATTCAGAGCAAAGATTGTTGATGTTGCCGAAGATTCTCTTATGATTGAACTTACGGGCAACCAAGCAAAACTCGAAGCTTTTATCGGATTGCTTAAAGGCTTTGAAGTTAAAGAACTTGTAAGAACGGGTATTACGGGTCTTTCAAGAGGAAGCGCCGATATGCTCGCAGGTGAGTTTGATTAAATATACAAAAACTTTTTCATAAATGTGCCGCTTGGATTTTGCTTTAAATATCTAAATGACACGAAAGAATAAAAAAAGTCGGAAATCCGACCATTATGAAAGGATATGATTATCATGGCAAAAATCTATTATCAGGAAGATTGTAACTTAGGTCTTTTGGAAGGAAAGACAATAGCTGTCATCGGTTATGGCAGCCAGGGACATGCACAGGCATTGAATGCAAAAGAATCGGGCTGCAATGTTATTATCGGTTTATACAAAGGCAGCAAATCATGGGATAAAGCTGTTAAACAGGGCTTTGAAGTTTACGAAGCAGCTGAAGCAGCAAAAAAAGCCGATATCATCATGATTCTTATCAACGATGAAAAACAGGCTAAACTTTACAAAGAATCTATCGAGCCAAACCTTGAAGAAGGTAACATGCTTATGTTCTCTCACGGTTTTGCTATTCACTTCGGTCAGATCGTTCCACCTAAGAACGTTGACGTTGCAATGATCGCTCCTAAGGGACCGGGTCATACAGTTAGAAGCCAGTATCAGGAAGGCAAAGGTGTTCCTTGTCTTATCGCCGTTCATCAGGATGCTACAGGCAAAGCTCACGATATGGCACTTGCATATGCACTTGCTATCGGTGGCGCAAGAGCCGGCGTTTTACAGACAACATTCAGAGAAGAAACAGAAACTGACCTTTTCGGTGAGCAGGCTGTTCTTTGCGGTGGTGTTACAGCTTTAATGCAGGCAGGTTTCGAAACACTTGTTGAAGCAGGTTATGAGCCTGAAAGTGCTTACTTCGAATGTATCCACGAAATGAAGCTTATCGTTGACCTTATTTTCGAAAGCGGTTTCGCAGGAATGAGATATTCTGTTTCAAACACAGCAGAATTCGGTGATTATGTAACAGGACCTCGTATCATCACAGAAGAAACAAAGAAAGAAATGAAAAAAGTTCTTACAGAAATCCAGGATGGTACATTTGCTAAGAAATGGCTTGTTGAAAACCAGGTTGGTTCTCCACACTTCATGGCTATGAGAAGAAGAAATGCAGAACATCAGCTTGAGAGCGTTGGCGCTGAACTTCGTAAACTCTACAGCTGGAATGATGGCGAAAAACTCATTGACAACTAAGATGAATTAAAAAACTATCGGGCGACACTTTAAATGTGTCGCCTTTTCTTATGCCGCAAAAATAATATTTGTTTTTAAACCGATTGTTTAATAAAAACAAGTTATGAAAATATCTGTTTTCAACCTGTCGTTACGTCATGAATAACTAATGAAAATCTTATTTAGTTAGTGCAATGGGCACCAGGACTCCGTCACCCTACGGGTGCCACCTCGTGCCATAGTCCGCAAACGGCTCGCATTCGACATCCTGTCTCAGGCTCGCCTGATTTGAACGTCCTGTTCAAATCTTGCTGGAAGTCTAAGATTTTCAAAGTTATTCTATGACTTCACTTTATGGTATGAAAAGCAGATATTTTCAAACTTGTTTTTATCTTACTCTTTTGCTTTAAAACAAATATTATTTTCACGGCATTTAACGGCGGCCAAATATATGGATGTGTGCCGGATAGGCAATTTTTTTCTTTCTCTCTTAGATAAGAGCATAATCCACATCGAAAAAAACGGCCGGATTTGTTTTATATAAAGCAATATTTATATCTGTTTATGACATATATTTTATTGCACATAATTGGTATTATCCATTATAATTAATTTATTAACCATCTAGGTTTGAAATT
>CACZQX010000194.1 GCA_902783445.1 uncultured Lachnospiraceae bacterium | reverse complement strand
TTCATTTCTTCTTCCTCTTCCCAGAGGGATTTATGTTTCTTACGTTCCTTTTCTTTTTCAAGTTGCTGCATCATAGCCTGCATTTGTTTTGCAACTTTATACATTTTAGGATCGTATTCCATTAACTTTCGCTCATCTTTGCCCGGCACAATATCCCCATGGCACATGCGCCTAAAAACAGTCAGGACTTTTAGCTGTTCTTTGGCGGCTTTTTTCTCAGCTTCAACCTGTTGTTTGCTGACTTCTCCGTTCCAAACAGCCGCATGTTGCTCCGAAAGCTTACTTATAACGTCCATGTTTTCCTTGTAAGCTTTATCAACCGCTCCCAAAGAAAGCTGCAAACTTGCAGCCTCATCCGCATAAGCTTTGTCATTGGTAAGCTTATATTTATTTTCAGCCTCTTTTTTTCGTTCAAAAAGCGCCTTTTTTTGGTCATTTAAAACACTTGCATTTCCCCTGTAAATGACAAATGCATCCGCAATCTTCATCTTATTCACCTCACTTAGGGCCATAATTAATCATTATGCCCAAATTCCTTTGAAAAGATTTCATCAAATGTTTTCTTTTCTCCTGCGCGTTTTAAGTCCTCAACTTCTTTTTTGCGCTCAAACAAATCTTTTCTCTGATTCGGCAAATCACTTGAAGATCCCCGATAAACTATTAATGCATCCAAGAATTCCATAACACCACTCCTTTGGCTAATAAAGGCTTTCTTTGCCCGACATCCCTATCAAGCAAATAACATATAGTTTCTCATTATGTATATCGACCAAAAGTTTAGTTATGTTTATAGTTATATCTGTGTTTTATTTTTATGTAAATCTATACTTTCTCAAAATCACTTGCCGGATGTTTGCACACCGGACAAATAAAGTCTTCCGGAAGTTCTTCACCCACATATTCGTATCCGCAAATGCGGCAGCGCCATATTGTCTGTCCATCATTTGTTTTGCCTACCGCTTCCGGCTTTGGTTTGATATTTTCCTGATAATACTCATATGTAGCCGACGGAACATCGGAAAGCACTTCCATGTCCGTAACCGTACCGATAAACATGGTATGAGAACCCAAATCGATTTCCTTTTCCACCTCTACGGAAAAGAATGCATTTGTGCCCTCTCTTATGTATGGAAGGTTGTTTCGGCTTACTTTGTAAGCGTTAAAATCAACAAATTTATCAACTTTTCTACCGGATTGGAAACCAAAATGTTTGAAGAGCTCAAACTTTGCATCCTGACTGATAACTGAAATGTTAAACTTTTTCGATGCCTTAACCAAATCGTGTGTGAAATTTGCCTTATTTACGGCGATGCTGATTTGATTCGGTTCTGATGCGGCTTGAATCGCCGTGTTGATAATACAGCCGCTGGAGTCATCCCCATTAACCGCCGTAAGAACAAACAAACCGTAAGACATTTTGTACATTGCTTTCTTGTTCATATAACCCCTCCTAAAACTCTACATTCCTAAAAACCGACACTTCGTTTCCTAATATGATTATAACTCATTTTGATTGATATTTACAAGAAAAATCGGGTGCTATGATGCACCCAATTTTTTAAGTCTCTCTTTTGCTTTTTCGATATCATCAAAGCTTGCGCGCCAACTCCAGTTTTTATCCGTGGTTCCCGGCATATTCATTCTGGATTCGTCTCCAAGTCCCGCTGCGTCCTGCAGTGGGACGATTTTTACTTTGGCATCGCATGCATAAAGCCTTTCAAGCAACTTATCCGCCACTCCCTTTTCACCGGGGAAGGTCTTTTCTGCCCAGCCTTTGATGGTTTCGTTATCATGGGTGCCGGAATAAGCAATTCTTGTAGGCTGACATTCGTATTCTTTAACATCCCCATCGTAGAATTGGATAACATCCATGCCGGACAGGCCATAGTGTGCAATAAGTTCTCTTACGCATGGGGTAATAAGTCCCAAATCTTCCGCAATAAAGTTTAACTTTCCAAAGCGTTTCACCGCCGTATCCAATATCTCATGTCCCGGCGAAGCCTTCCATTTGCCTTCTTTTGCGCTCTTGCCTTTTTCTATTGCATAACATGCATCAAAGCCTCTGAAATGATCCAGCCTTACATAATCGTAAAGTTCCATCATTCTTTCAAAACGCTTCATCCACCAATCATAGCCTGATTTTTTGTGTTCATCCCAATTATATAAAGGATTTCCCCAATTTTGGCCATCCACACTGAAATAATCAGGCGGTACTCCCGCTTCCTCACTCGGATAGCCTTTTTCATCCACCGTAAAAAGTTCTCTGTGAGCCCAAACCTCTGCCGAATTCGGTGCCACAAACATAGGCATATCGCCGATTATCTTAATACCTTTTTCTTCCGCGTATTTTCTGACTTCCTTCCATTTCACGTCAAAGTAATACTGCTCATATTCATAGAACAAGGCATCTTCTTTAAGGGCCGCATCTTCCCAAAGCTCAGGCTTGTATGTCTTGTATTGTTCCGGCCATTCCTGCCAGATATCCCCCTTAAGCTCTTTGCAAAGAGCACGGTAAAGGGCATATTCCTTAAGCCATTCATCCTTTGTTTCTATGTATTTTAAGAAGTTTTCGTCATTTCGATCTCTTTCAAAATCAACCCTTAGCTCTTCCTCGGACTTATCCGCAAGATCAATATTGCCCGCAAATGCTGACATTCCCGCATACGGGCTGCCGTAATGGTCCGTTGGATGAAGAGGCAGGATCTGCCAATATTTCTGTCCCGATTCCTTCAAAAAGTCGATAAAGCTGAATGCATCACCGATGCAGCCATGCTCACCGCCACCCGGAAGTGAGGTAATATGGCAAATTATTCCGCTACCTTCTTCAAGCTCTTTTACGCAATCTTCCGTCTTTTTAATATATATAACAGTAGAGCCCAAAGGTCCCAATTTAAGCCTGAAAACACCTTCGTCGCTTTCTATTGTCTTTCCGTCGAAAAGATTTGTGGCATAACTTGCCCCGTCCTTAAAATTAACCTCGCAAGTCGCATAAGGACTGCGATTTACTATAACATAAACCCTGCTCTTGGAATTTTCCCGCTTAATACCGAAGCATTCTTCGTTAAATCCGATAGGCTCGAATTTGCCGTCGGCAAAAACCTCGTTTCGTTTCCTTATCTCAATAGCATTTTTATAAATGGTCCCAACATCTTTGTCTTCCTTGCCCCAAGGATATGTTCCTCTGTTGTAAGGGTCCGAATAGCCTTCCATTCCGGCCTCGTCGCCATAGTAAATACAAGGAACGCCCGGCATTGTCATTTGCATCAAAACCGCAAGCCAAAGTTTTTTGATGGCCAGCTGTCTCTTCCAAGTGTCCAACTTATAATACTTTTTGGCATTATCGTCCATGCTTGCCTCGTCGGGAACTTCACCAAGCACCGTCAGGATGCGCATGCGATCGTGGCTTCCGATAAGATTAAACGCACCGTAAAATGCCTCTTTCGGATAATTCTCATAAAGGCTGATTAACAAATCGCTAAACTGTCTTGCGTTAATCTTGCCCGTAATAAATCCCAAGATTCCGTTTCTTAAAGGGTAATTCATTACGCTGTCCAACTCGCTGCCAAGGAGATATTTTCTCAACACTCCGTAGCTTACCTTGTTGGATGCATCTTCCCAGACCTCCCCGATCAAAACGCCGTCGTTGCCTTTTTCTTTTATAATCGCGTTTTTAATACCTTCGATAAAAACATCCGGCAACTCGTCCGCAACGTCCAATCTAAAGCCCTTTGCTCCAAGCCTCAACCAATGGCGCACAACGCTGTCTTC
>CACZQX010000193.1 GCA_902783445.1 uncultured Lachnospiraceae bacterium | reverse complement strand
CATTCACGGAAAGGAAATTAAAGGTACGGTTGATGGCTTTGATAAAGCTGTCAAATTTATAAAGAAATTGGGTGTACAACCTTTCCGTATTCCTGGTAGATGGAACATTGCTCGAATAGAAGCCGATTATCGCATGTATCCATCCGTAAATGAAGGTTCGGACCATTTGACTCAGATCAGACCAGGTATTCCGAGCGCCAGCGCAGAAATATACGAAACCATAAAAACGAAACTCAAAGAAATTTATGAAAGTTACAAACTGCTGTAACGTGCGGCTTTAAAATGATTTCATTCAAAATATTACCCATGCCTATGCTGGAAATATTATTAATTTCACCATAGGCCAGGTAATAAAAAACTAATGTAAAAATAGAGGTAACAAATTAATTAAAAAAAAGATAGAACCGTTATCGTAAATGTTGATCTTAACGAAAAATACCACTGACATTGTTCGTACTATGTTAGATAATCTCAATTATGATATATGAGTGTCAACTTCTATCGGAAGTGCTTTTTATTTTTATAAGCAAAGATACATAATTTATGATAAAATAATAAAATAAATTATAGATAAAATTTTATTAAAGAGGTTAGATAAATGGAAGAGGTAAAAACTGTTTTTCGTTTAGGAGAATTGTTCTGTGGCCCTGGCGGATTAGCTTATGGCGCACTGAATGCACGAATTCAAAATCCGAACTATAGAATTGTTCATCAGTGGGCTAACGATTATGATGCTGATACATGCAAAACATATTGCCGAAATATCTGTGTTGACAATCCTAATAGTGTTATTTGTGAGGATGTTCACAAACTAGATATTGAATCATTAGGTGACATTGATGCTTTGGCTTTTGGTTTTCCTTGCAACGATTTTTCTGTTGTTGGGGAGCAGAAAGGGTTTGATGGCGTTTTTGGCCCTTTATATTCTTATGGCGTAAAAGCACTAATATGTTATAAGCCTCAATGGTTTTTAGCAGAAAACGTTGGTGGTATTCGGAGTGCTAATGAGGGAAAAGCATTTAAAAAAATACAAGATGATTTGAAAGCTGCTGGTTATCGCATTTATCCAAATCTTTATAAATTTGAGGAATATGGTGTTCCACAGGCACGACATCGTATGATCATTATTGGTATTCGTGAAGATTTACCTTATGAATTTAGAATCCCAAGCCCTGTTTTATATAAGGGGTGTGATATTTCTTGCAGAAAAGCTTTGGAAGTACCTGTAATTTCAAAATTTGCCGCAAATAATGAACTTACAAAGCAATCAAAACAGGTAGTTGAACGTTTAAAATTCATCAAACCTGGAGAGAATGCTTTTACAGCAAATTTACCTAAAGAGTTGCAACTTAATGTAAAAGGTGCAAAGATAAGCCAAATTTACAAACGGCTCGATCCTGAAAAACCTTCTTACACTGTTACCGGAAGCGGTGGCGGTGGAACTCATATTTACCATTACACTGAAAACCGTGCGCTGACTAACAGAGAACGGGCTCGGTTGCAGACATTCCCTGACAGCTTTGTTTTTGAAGGATCGAAAGAGTCTGTACGTAAACAGATTGGAATGGCTGTACCGGCAAAAGGAGCACAGTTGATTTTTGAAGCAGTACTGAAAACATTTGCAGGCGAAGAATACGAGTGGGTTGAATCGAATTTGGCGACAGAGTAAAACGGAGTCTGTTGAGAGGTGCGGGCATATGGCATATTCACATTGGTTTGTGTCAAGACAAAAGAGACAACTGACCGGCATTTTACCGGCCCTGATTTCCTATAGTGACATTTGTGTTGGTAAATATTGGTCGGGCAATACCAAGTTACAACTTGCTTGGGAAGATGAGTTGCAAAAACGTAATATTACACAACACGGTAAGTTGCGGGCACGCAAATCAAACGAAGGCGGTGGCGGCACACGCACGCTTTTCAAACAGATGAAAGACTTAGGTCTTGTTTTTATCGAAGACGAAACAAAGCTCTGTCGTTTAACATTGATAGCCGAAGAATTAATAAAAGGCAATATTTCATTTGTAGAAGCTATGCGGCTTCAACTACAGAGATATCAGTATCCCTCGGCTGCATGCTGGAATGGAAGTGGAGCTGTAGATCATTCTTTTGAAGTTCATCCATTTCAATTCCTTTTCAGACTGCTCCGTGAACCAAAGCTTAACAATGTTTTAACGATGGCAGAAATGCAAGGTATTATCATCCATTACGCAACTTCTGATAAGAAAGCTGTTTTTGATAAAGTGGTTGATATGATTGTTGAGTTGCGTCAGACCGGAACTGTTGCTGGTTATATTTCGGATACTCCGACAAAGACGTACAGTAATATTGCAAATACATTTTTTAATTACATAAGTTTGACACAGTACGTGGAGCGTGGACCTCAGTCTATTATGATACGTTTAGAAAAAGAGAACGAGGTAAAAGCGTTTATACATGATAATCCTAAATTTATTACACACCCTGAATTAACGGAGAATTACCAGAGGTCTTATGGACGGGGCAAAGTTGCAAAAGACTTACGTGATTTCAGCAAGGAAAACAAGTTAACGGCAACACAAATCAATGAAGAAAGAATAAGAAAAGAATATGTACTTCTTTCATTACGCACGCCAATAACCAGCATAACAACTGATATTGTTCAAGAGATTGCAAAAACAACAGGTATTGACGAAAAGAAAATTGAAAAATTTCTTTTGAAAACATATCCCCATGGCAATATTGATGACTTCTTCTTGGCATATCGAGAACTTGCCTTTATGAGCCAGGAGTATGCAACTGAATTTGAAATTGCAACAACAGAAGTTTTTAAAAAGATTTTTAATATGCGTGCAGTACATTTAGGACAGACAGGAAGCACTGCTGCGCCAGATGTTTTTGTAGAATCGGATGAGTTGCAATATTGTGGAATTTTAGACAATAAGGCTTATAAAAAAGGCTTTAGCTTGACGGGTGATTTTAAAAGAGTGATGACGCATGAATATATTCCTAATTTGAAAAATTACGTGGAAGCAAAATATCCACTGTTATTCTTTTCATATATTTCAGGAACGTTTAAGGGACATATAGATACAGAGCTAATGGAGATTGTAGACGAAACAGGCGTTTCTGGTTCAGCTATGCCTGTTGATATTTTTATTGATTTTGCTCAATCTTATGTTGAATCAGGTTTTAGCCACCAAACAGTACGCGATATTTTTTCCGTTAATAGAGAAGTGCGGTTGGCCGATTTAGAACATGCGAAAGAATCAATTAAGTTTACTTCTTCTAAAGAGCAACTGCTGGAAGTAGCGGAAACAAATTCATCGTATGTTTAAAATATCTTTTAAGGTGCTATTGTGGATGATTTAACACCGGCGCAAAGAAAAAAGACCATGCAACGTATCAGGTCACAAGATACGAAAGCAGAGAAAATGCTTCGTAAGGCGTTGTGGACGAAAAGGATTCGTTACAGAAAGAATTTTACATTATTGCCTGGAAAACCTGATATTGCTATAACAAAACACCGAATTGCCATATTTGTTGACGGAGATTTCTGGCACGCTCGGGGTCACGAAGAACAGCCTGGAGAACAGGTAGCCACTAATAGACATTTTTGGACAGCAAAGCTAAAGCGAAATGTAGAAAGAGATAGGTATGTTAATGAACTGTTACTTGAAGAGGGCTGGCTCGTGTTGCGTTTTTGGGAAAGCGATGTAAAAAGGGATTTGAATAAATGCGTTGAAACTGTTTTGAGTTATTTGGGTGCGAGGGCGAACCAGAATCCGTAAAATGTATCTTCAAGATACAATATAACGGGAACAATGAAAAAAGAAGTATATTGACAAGTTTTTAAGCAAAGCTTATATTATCTATAGAGCGACCAACCGAAACTGGGCTGGTATTTTTTTATTGGTAGAAGCCTCTTGGTATCGTCCATCCGAAACTCATCCAATAATTTATCAGCGAAAGCCTTTTGGCGCTCTTTTCGTTATTGACACCTATTTACCCATTGTCTTATAATATCTGTAGAAGTTGGCGTACCCTGTGCGGCCCCTGGTTTCGTGCCAGGGTCTGAAGGTCGGCCGCTTCTATAAACAGCCTGTAGTTCTTTGGCTTTAGGGCATGTAGAGCCCTCTATGTACTTTGACTTGGCTGTTTATATGGTATGCAGTTGACCGTCGGGCACTGCGCTATCTTCGGATAATGAAAGTACGGCGGCGTGCATACCTTCAGCATTATCTTTGCGAGCGAGCAAACCCTCTGGGAATCCGGCATACTTTCCGCAGGGGTGAAAAACGCACCGTCGCCGGTGGCGGGGTCTGGGGTTTCGCTCCCAGCAAAAGATAATGCTAAAACATCACTACTGCTAGGCGCGCTTCGTCGGCAGTGGTGGTGTTTTTATTCGCAAGCGAGTAATATGTTTCTTGATAT
>CACZQX010000192.1 GCA_902783445.1 uncultured Lachnospiraceae bacterium | reverse complement strand
ATTAGTCTCAATGTTAGATTACTACACCGAAAGATGTGTTACTTGTCAAGTTGATTGAACCGCCGTATACGGAACCGTACGTACGGTGGTGTGAGAGGTCGGGAGATTATTAGAATCTCCCTCCTACTCGATTCTATTCCATATATGCTTTATGATAAACTTTCTTACCCTTACGGATTTTTACGCTATCTTTGAGTTCTGATTCTGTAATAGCGCGCTTAAAGTCAGGCTCTTTGGCGTCGTTTATAAATACGCCGCCCTGCGTAATAAGACGTCTTGCTTCGCTCTTTGTAGGGCAAAGACCGCATTTAACCATAAGGTCCATGATGTTTATTGCGCCGTCTGAAAGGTCGGCAGCTTCAAGCTTTGTAGAAGGCATGTTGGAATCATCTCCACCGCCCGCAAATAATGCCTTGGATGTTTCTTCAGCCTTTTTGGCTTCTTCTTCGCCGTGGACCAAAGCGGTAAGCTCGTATGCCAAGATTTCTTTAGCTTTGTTAAGCTCAGCGCCTTCCCATTTATCCATTTCATCAACCTGCTCTAATGGTAAGAATGTGAGCATTCTGATGCATTTAAGTACGTCATCGTCACCAACGTTTCTCCAATATTGG
Source organism: uncultured Lachnospiraceae bacterium (assembly GCA_902783445.1). Classification (GTDB taxonomy): domain Bacteria; phylum Bacillota; class Clostridia; order Lachnospirales; family Lachnospiraceae; genus RUG12871. The sequence goes on along the minus strand of CACZQX010000192.1, from coordinate 5,555 downwards.
TAGAACTCAAATGGTGAAGTCTTGTTAGGATCAAGCCAAACCGCACCGCTGGCTGTTTTACCCATTTTCTTGCCTTCCGAATTAAGAAGAAGCGTAATGGTCATAGCATAAGCATCTTTGCCGAGCTTACGACGGATGAGCTCTGTACCGCCAAGCATGTTTGACCACTGATCGTCACCACCGAACTGCATATTACAGCCGTATTCTTTGAAAAGATGATAGAAATCGTATGACTGCATTATCATGTAGTTAAATTCAAGGAAGGATAAACCTTTTTCCATACGCTGTTTGTAGCATTCCGCACGAAGCATGTTATTTACGCTAAAGTGAGGACCTACTTCTCTGAGAACGTCTACATAGTTAAGTTTTAAAAGCCAATCTGCGTTGTTAACCATGATAGCTTTATCTTCGCCGAATTCGATGAAACGCTCCATCTGTTTTTTGAAACAATCGCAGTTGTGTTGGATTGTTTCCGGTGTCATCATGCTTCGCATGTCGGTACGGCCCGAAGGATCGCCGATATAAGCTGTACCGCCACCGATTAATACTACCGGTTTGTTGCCTGCCATCTGGAGACGTTTCATAAGGCAAAGAGCCATGAAATGTCCCACATGAAGTGAATCGGCAGTTGGATCGAAACCGATGTAGAATGTAGCCTTGCCGTTATTTACAAGATCTTTTATTTCTTTTTCGTCTGTAACCTGGGCAATAAGACCGCGGGCTACGAGTTCGTCATATATTGTCATAATAAACCTCTTTCTAAGTTTAGTTTTGATTAGTCAAGCTTAATGCCTGCAAGCAAGCTTCCAAGGCTTGTGGAAGCTTCTTCTTTGCCGTCTTCGTAAACAAAGTCAGGCTCTGCGGCTTCGGCTTCTTTTTTTGCATTGATTTCAAACTGTTTAATGCTGATGCTAAGCTTTCCGCCTTCATTCTTTGTAACGACTGCTTTAACCCGGTCGCCGACTTTAAGAACTTCTTCCGGTGATTTTACGCGTTTTTCCGATGAAATCTGAGATACGTGAAGAAGTGCGCTGATGCCGTCTTCGTTTTTAACGAATGCACCGAAATCTTTCAAAGAATCGACTTTTCCTTCGAAAATATCCCCAACGTTTATTTCGGCAATCTTTTGTTCGCGTTTGCTTCTGTTTTTTTCAACGATTACATCTCTTGCCGAAAATGTAAGACGGTTGTTTTTCTTGTCTGCTTCGATAACCTTTACGTCGATTACAACATTCATGTAATCTTCAAGGTTTTCGACTCTTTTAACATCTATTTTTGAAGCGGGAATAAGACCTCTTATTCCCTCATAATAGACAACAAGGCCATTGGTTGTAAAACCGTTTGTTTCAACTGTTATTGTTTGATTTTCTTCCATAAGCTTATTAAGCTTTTCCCATGTGTCCATCATTTCTTCCATTGTTTTCCTCCTGATAACGAAAAAAATATATATAATCCCGGTTTTGGGTTTTAAACAATAAAAAACATAATACAGCTTCTGCACCTAGTTTCTTATTATACATACAAAGCCGTTTGTTGTAAAGCGTGAAACTATGATGAATATTGAAAAAAACGCATTTTTTCGTATATTTTTAAGGACATTTTAAAGAGGAAAAATTTATTGTGGAAACTTGCTTGTTGCGTTATAATAGCATAATGTAGAAAATAGTAAGAATTAATTAAGTAAAAAACGAGGAAACAAAAATGGACTTAGTTACAGTAAAAGAATTATATCGTGAAACGGAAAAATATATCGGAAAGGAAGTAACCGTCGGCGGTTGGCTAAGAAGCAATCGCGATTCAAAGCAATTTGGATTTATAGTAATTAATGACGGCTCTTTCTTTGATACATTGCAGGTTGTTTACCACGACACCATGGCAAACTTTGCCGAAATTTCAAAGCTTAATGTTGGTGCGGCAGTTATCGTAAAAGGCGAACTTGTTGCTACACCACAGGCTAAACAGCCTTTTGAGATCCAGGCTAAAGAAGTGGTGGTTGAAGGACAGTCGGCTCCCGATTATCCTCTTCAGAAAAAACGCCACACTATGGAATATTTAAGAACAATCTCTCATCTTCGCCCGAGAACAAACACATTCCAGGCGGTATTCAGAGTTCGTTCACTCATTGCATTTGCAATTCATCAGTTCTTCCAGGAAAGAGGCTTTGTATATGTTCATACACCTCTTATTACAGGCAGTGACTGTGAAGGCGCCGGAGAAATGTTCAGAGTTACGACTCTTGATTTAAACGATCTTCCAAAGACTGATGACGGCAAAGTTGACAATACAAAGGATTTCTTCGGTAAAGAAACAAACCTTACGGTTTCCGGCCAGTTAAACGGCGAAACTTATGCCATGGCCTTCAGAAACATTTATACATTCGGTCCTACATTCCGTGCTGAAAATTCTAACACAACAAGACATGCTGCAGAGTTTTGGATGATTGAGCCGGAAATGGCATTTGCGGATCTTAACGACAATATGCGTGTTGCGGAAGATATGCTTAAATACGTTATTAAATACGTTATGGACAATGCACCTGAAGAAATTAATTTCTTCAACAGCTTTATCGACAAAGGTCTTGTTGAAAGACTTGAAAGCGTACTTAATTCCGATTTTGGTCATGTTACATATACAGAAGCTGTTGGAATCTTGGAAAAACACAATGACAAGTTTGATTATAAAGTATTCTGGGGTTGTGACCTTCAGACAGAACACGAAAGATATTTAACAGAGCAGATTTTTAAAAAACCTGTATTTGTTACTGATTATCCAAAGGAAATCAAAGCATTTTACATGAAGATGAATGAAGACGGCAAGACTGTTGCCGCTATGGACTGCTTGGTTCCGGGCATCGGCGAAATTATCGGCGGTAGCCAAAGAGAAGATGACTATGACAAGCTTCTTAAACGTATGGAAGAGCTTGGTCTTAACAAAGAAGATTACGACTTCTATCTTGATCTTAGAAAGTACGGTTCTGTAAGACATTCGGGCTTCGGACTCGGCTTCGAAAGATGCGTAATGTATCTTACGGGAATGGCTAACATCCGTGACGTTATCCCATTCCCAAGAACAGTAGGTACATGCGACTTGTAATAACAGGGTCAAAAGTATTATTCTTCCGCAAGCTTGCTTACAGAAGAATAATACTTTATTACCTGCCGAAACATGAGGAAAAAAATGGCGAAAAAGAAACACAAGAAGATGACCAAGAAAAAACGTATTATTCGTAACGTCCTTGCAATTGCGCTTATTGCGGTTCTTTTTGTTGCTATTATTTTTATTTTTAAATTCGGCAGCGTCATGCTTAAATATCAAAAGGAAGCCAAGTCTATTATTGCTGCCGCGGGGGATGACGTTTTCCAAAAAGAACAAACAAGTATCATATACGACGCAAAGGGCAGGGTTATTACTACCTTAAAGGCGGAAAAAGATGCTTATTATCTTTCCATCGAAGATATTCCGGTATATGCACAACAAGCTATGATTGCAACAGAGGACAGAGAGTTTTACGACCACCACGGCGTTAACTATTCTGCGGTTTTTCGTGCTATTTGGGCACTTATCCAAAATAAAGGCGAGATAACCCAAGGTGGTAGTACCATAACCCAGCAGTTGTGCAAGAATATATATCTGACCAACGACGTTACTTTTGAGCGTAAAATTCGAGAAATGTTTATAGCCCTTGAGATTGAAAAGAAATATTCCAAGCCGGAAATAATGGAATTTTATATGAATAACATATATTTTGCCAACGGATATTATGGCATAGAAGCAGCTTCTCAGGGCTATTTCAATAAAAAATCTTCAGAACTTACCTTATCCCAGATAGCATTCCTTTGTGCGATTCCAAACAGTCCCACAAAGTACGACCCTTTGGTTAATTTTGACAAAACCATAGAGCGTCGTGACAGGGTTTTGGAGCAGATGTATGCTCAGGACATGATTACAGAAGATGACTATTTTGCGGCTTTATCAGAACAAATAGTTCTTAACCATGTGCCGACGGTTACAAAATTTAACTATGTGGAAACATACGTTAAATTCTGTGCAACGGAAGAACTTATGGAAAGGTCCGGTTTTGAACTCAGATATAAATTTGTGAATGATGCGGACAGAGCAGACTATGACGAAGACTATGTTGAGCTTTATGAAGAGTGCTCCGAAAAGCTTTATACCGGTGGATACAAGATTTATACATCAATAGATTTGGATAAACAGGCAGCTTTGCAGCAGATTGTGGATGAAAAATGCGCGGCGGATGAAGAAGTGAGCGAAGAAGGAGTATATTCCTTCCAGGCAGCAGCCACCTGCATAGATAACAGCACGGGCCTTGTAACTGCCATTGTTGGAGGCCGCAGTCAGGACTTTAACGGATATACCTTAAACCGTGCTTATCAGACCTTTAGACAACCGGGAAGTACCATTAAACCGATACTTGTTTACACGCCGGCTCTTGAGAGAGGCTATACTCCGGACACGCTTTTGGAAGATTCCAAGATTTCCGATGAGTGTCCGTCAAATGCCGATGGAGCTTATGAAGGCTGGATTCCTTTAAGATATGCGGTATATAGGTCAAAAAATACCACAGCCTGGAAGCTTTTCCTTGAAATCGGTGCAAGTGATTTAATGAATTATTTGACGGATATGGAATTTAGCAAGATTGTTGATAGCGACTATGTGGGATCTTCCGCAATCGGTGGACTTACCAAGGGCGTTTCAACCGTTGAAATGGCATCCGCTTACGCAACCATTGAAAATGACGGAATATTCAGAACTCCTACTTGCATAGTTGATATGGTTGTTTCCGGAAATGAAGTATATATTGGCGGCAACAACAGCGAAAAGATAATATATGGAGTCGAATCTTCAAGAGTAATGACGAATGTGCTTAAGGATGTTTTGACTCGCGGTACCGGTGTTGGCTTTAATGTGGATAACGCAATTTGTGCCGCAAAGACGGGTACCACAAATGATGATTATGACAGTTGGTTCTGCGGCTACAGCACATACTATACTTTGGCTGTATGGACGGGATATGATTATGCAAAAACCATTCCGAATACTACAATTGCGGGAAGTATTTGGCACGACTATATGACTTATCTTCACGATGGTCTTGAGATAAAAGATTTTAACGAGGCGGACAGCCTAAAGCCGGCGGATGATTTGACACCTGCCGTAAATCCGGAGCCGGAAACTCAAGAAACCGAAACGCAAGAAGAAACGCCTGCAGAGCAAACTCAAACGACGGATGTCAAAACTCCGGAGGAAAATGGACAAGATCAGGGAAATACGGAACAGACAACGCCTTCCGAAAATAATGCCAACGCACAAGAAGGTGCATTGCATAATACAGTGGATCCTTAAAATTATATAATGCAAAAAAAAATCACGGTCAACTTACATGACCGTGATTTTTTAGGAATGAAATTCTCTTCATAATTAAAAAATTTTTAGTTTTGATGTTCGTTTCTGTATTTTGTAAGGAGCTTGTTAATTCTGTTTACAGGATTAAGAAGATCGCTTATTGATTCATCGTGGTTCAATGTATCGAT
>CACZQX010000191.1 GCA_902783445.1 uncultured Lachnospiraceae bacterium | reverse complement strand
GACCGCAATTGAATTCGATGCTGAAGGTAATCGCAGAACATACGTGTTCTACTGCGATCCGCAGCGCTCCGATCAAAAGGGTAGCATTGAAGTAACACATGAATTTATAAGGCGGATTCTGCCGAAAGGAACATCGTTTGCAAACCTTACACAGGATAAGGTTCAGCTGATGATTAACCACATCAACTCTTACACAAGAAAGAAACTGAACAATCGATCAGCCCATCAACTGTTCAGCTTCTTTTATGGTGAGGAAGTAGCCGCTTCACTGAAAATGCAGGCTATTCCTGCTAATGAGATCATTCTCAAACCTGAACTGTTGAAGTAAAACTAACACTAAGCCGTCTCCTGATAAATACACGATGAACTGAAGTGGAAGTTTCTCTTGCAAACACGCAAACGAAGCGACGACTTCTTATTTGCATGCAATAAAGACTGATCTCAAAAACAGAGTAACATTTCATAACCCTTGATTTCAAGGCATTTGTAAAAATAAGTTCCACCCTTGCAATAGAAACTTCTGTTTTGGGCTGTTTTTGCAAGACTTAATTCTGTTTTCAAGGTGCAATTTTAGGAGTTACTCTTGCAAAAAATGGTTTACAAGAAGTTACTTTTGCAAACAGGAATTAAAAATCTCTATTTACCAATGTGAAAAAAATAAAAAAAGTGGCTCATAAAACGTGATATATATTTAAAAAGTGGCTCACGAAATGTGAAATAAACCCTTGAAGTCCCTCTGATTTTGTGATAACATAAATTTGGAGGAAGAGAAAATGTACTACAGACGAAAGATAGATGATTATTTGAAAACTTGGAAAGCAGATTCGGAACATAAGCCACTTATAGTAAAAGGGGCAAGACAAATTGGTAAAACCGAATCTATAATGCATTTTGCCGAAAATAATTACGAAAATGTTGTATACATAAATTTTGCGTTGGAGACAAAATATATGCAAATACTTGCTGAAGGATATGGAGTGGAAAATGTTATTAAAAATATTTCCTTGGTAAATCCGTCATTACAATTTGTACCCGGCAAAACAATCATCATTTTTGATGAGATACAGGAAAATCCTGATGTGGCAACTACTTTAAAATCATTTAAAATAGATGGTAAATATGATGTTATATGTAGTGGCTCCATGTTGGGAATAAACTATAAAAAGATTCATAGCAATAGTGTTGGTGCCAAAACAGATTATGAAATGTATTCTATGGATTTTGAAGAATTTCTCTGGGCAAAAGGATACAGTCAGGAGCAGATTGATTCTATTTTATTTCATATGTTGGAAAATAAGCCTTTCAATGACAATGAATTAAATATTTTTAAAAGTTTGTTCCTGGATTATTGTGTTTTGGGCGGAATGCCGGACGTTGTGAAAATATATATTGAAACGGGAACTTTCTCAGGAACACTTGATGTACAAAAACAAATTAGGCTTGATTACGAGGAAGATGTAAGAAAATATGCTGAAGGACTTGATCAGGCTAAGATTATAAGCGTATATAGAAGTATTCCATCGCAGCTTGCTAAAGAAAATAAGAAGTTTCAGTTTAGCAAATTGGCGAAGAACGCTAGGTCAAGAGAATATACAGGTTGTGTAGAGTGGTTAATAGATGCCGGTGTTATCATGGAATGTAAATGTTTGCAGTTTCCTGAATTACCATTAAAGGGAAATGTGGAGGAGAGCAAATATAAGTTATACTATTCGGATACAGGATTGTTGGTTTCGGCCTTAGATGATGAAGCTCAAGAGGATTTGAGGATTAATAAGAATCTTGGAGTGTATAAGGGGGCATTGTATGAGAATTTTGTGGCAGAGGCTTTTGCTAAACAAGGATTAGGTCTTTTTTATTACAAAAAAGATAATTCAACACTAGAAGAGGATTTTTTTGTAAGGACGCAAAATGACCTGATTCCTGTCGAAGTAAAATCAAATAGTGCTCAGTCAAAGTCCTTGTCTATGTTGATAAAAAATAAGAATTATAGCGATATTGGTTATGGAATAAAATTTGGAAATTTTAATGTCGGATATACAAATGATATTTATACTTTTCCATATTTTTGCTCATTTAAGCTGAAAGAGTATTTGAAGAAAAAGAACGGGGTGGAAAAATGGAGAAAGCAATAGGTAATTCAAAAATTACTCTTATTAGGGGCAGCGTAGTGGAGATGACTGCGGATGCCATAGTAAATGCGGCAAACAACAGTCTGCTTGGTGGCGGCGGAGTAGATGGCGCCATACATCGTGCGGCGGGGCCGAAACTCTTAGAAGAATGCAGGACTCTGCATGGCTGCGAAACAGGCGATGCCAAGATAACAAAGGCCTACAATATAACAAATGCAAAGCATATAATACACACGGTAGGGCCGATATACAGCGGAACAAAAGAGGATGCAAGGCTTCTGGCATCTTGCTATACAAGGAGCCTGGAGCTGGCGGCGGAAAATGGCTGCGAAAGTATCGCATTCCCGGGGATATCCACCGGAGTCTACGGCTATCCTTTGAAAGAAGCTGCACAAGTTTCCTACAATGCCGTAAGCACATGGCTGGAAGCTCACAAGGATAAGGCAATGCAGGTATATTTCTGTTGCTTTAAAGATGCGGAGAAAGATGCTTATTTGGCGGCTATGCTCTAGCCGCGCGTTTTGCCATAATTGTCCCGAAAATTTTTCTGACGATAGGTCCCGCTACCAACAGCTGCCAGCCGAAAGCCATAGGCAGATTGATTAAAATAGCGCGTCCCCAGTTGGCAAGAGTGTCGGCGTTAAGACCACCGT
>CACZQX010000190.1 GCA_902783445.1 uncultured Lachnospiraceae bacterium | reverse complement strand
GTAGCCAATCTGGCACCTGCCTGAAGCACCTATTCCAACACTTTTTTTGTCACAAGCACGCCGCCGTGACAATTGATTTCCACAACGTCTTCCTTTGTATAACTTTTTGGAGCATGAAAAATGGAAACCATTACTTCATCAAGGATCTTCATTGATTTTGGTTCATCTTTGTTTTCTACAACAAATCCGTAATGAATCGTATGACTCTTTGCAGAGCTTATAAATCTTTTTCCACTTTTTGTTCGAAGAATCGAATCAGCAATTTCCAAAGCCTGATCACCACTGATTCGAACGATTCCAATACCAGAATCGGAGAGGGCAGTAGCAATGGCAGCAATCGTGTCATTCATTATCTCCATAAATAACCCTCCAATGCAAGAAAAACCAATTGTCACTTTTCATACTTTGTGATGCTAAGTAACGCTTGGTTTTCCATGTTTTCATGTAACATGCAGTTTATTCACCTACATATTTTTTATACAAACTAAAACAACCAACTATTCCCTAAAAAATATACATAAATTCAAAAAATAATTTTACAAAAGTGATTCTCTAATGATTTACTACTAAATATGAAATGCTAATGCCAGTTGATATTAATAAATATTGATAATTCACTTTATCAATTTGGCAAATTTATATTGGACACACAATTGTAAAAGGGATAAATATACCCATATTTTATAAAGATAAAATGATTTGTTATTAAAGCTTATGCTAGACTCGAGGGGATGGCTTGGATTATCTTTCTTCTTGGCGTGCCTTACGGCACGTCCCTCTCTACGTTCGGGATCGCAAGCATAGCTTGCGACATGGTGTTAAAGGTTACTAGAAAGATGATCCAAACCAAGCCCCGAGTCTTTCCATAATATATACCTATTATTTTTTTAGGGAAACAATCACTCTTCTGAAAGGATCTTCCCCTTCGCTGTGGGTCGTAACATATTTGTCATTCTGCAAAGCAGAGTGAATGATTCTTCTTTCATAGGGGTTCATGGGCTCTAAGGAAACGGGACGCTTTGTTCTCTTTACCTTGTAAGCAATGTTCTTTGCAAGGTTCTCCAAGGTTTCCTTTCTTCTCTCACGGTAATTCTCGGTATCAACCTTTACGCGAACATAATCATCCGTGTTCTTGTTAACAACGAGAGACACCAGATACTGAAGGGAATCTAAGGTAGCGCCTCTCTTACCGATCAGCATTCCCATGTCATCACCGCTCAGCTCAATGTCAAGATTTCTCTCTTCCTCATTGAACTTTGCAACGATGGCAACCTCCATCTTCATTGCCTCGAATACGTCTCTTAAAAAGGTCTTAGCGCTTTCTTCGAAGGAAGCGGAGGATTCCTTTTCTTTTTTCGGAGCTTCCATAACCTTTACTTCTTCTTCCACCTTAATGGCTGCCTTGATGGTAGCCGGCTTGGAACCGATGCCCAGAAATCCTGCAGATTCTTTCTCAATGACTTCATATACAAGGCGATCGCTGGTAACTCCAAATTCCTGACAGGCATCCGTAATGGCTTCGCTAACTGTCTTTGCAGTAAACTCTTTATATTCCATTTTACTAATCCTCCAATGATTCACTGGTATTTACTTGTTTTTGTCATTGTATTGCTTTACCATGCCAGCCTTAGCAAACATGCTTCCGGAACCAGTCTTTGTTTCGGAGCTCTTAGCATTTTCCATTGCATCGTTCTTTTCCTTTTCAGAAACAGAAGAACCAACGTTAGCCTTATTCTGCATGGATTTTTTCGGCTGCTGAGATTGAATGTTTTTGGTATTCATCTGTGCATAAGCATTGAGACGCTCCTGCTGCAGCTTCATTTTTTCTAATTTTTTAGCGCTCTTTTCCTTATTCTGATTGATAATCTCATCGAAATCTAGCTTATCAATATGCTTATTAATGATTACCTGCTGGATGGTACGAACAACGTTACCTGCGATCCAGTAGAGACCCATACCGGCTGCAAAGGTGTAACAGAACCATGCAGACATCAGAGGCATAAACATGTTCATCATCTTCATGGATTCTGCCATGGAATCCGCCTGCTCGTTTCCGCTCTTAGGCTGCTGAGGCATCAGCTTAACACTGATGAACTGCGTCAGGGCGGAGAGAAGAGGAATCATGATGGCACCAATGACAAGACCATAGGAACCTACTGCCCAGGCTTCCTTAACGATGCTGCTTGGTGCATTTCCAATGTTGAGTCCAAGGAAATTATTGTAGGTCTCCAAAAGGCCGCCTTTTCCAAGAATGAGATTTCCATTATAGGTCAAGGAATTCAACTGATAATGATCTGCTATGGTTGCCAAATCAGCAGTGGAAAGTCTGTTTAATACGTCGATGACTCCCTTACTTAAGTCACCACTCAAATTCTTAGAAAAAGAAGCTACAACGGCAGAAATGCTTTTAATGTCAGTATTCTGCAAAAATTCTGCATTATCCGTCGCTATGATTTTTTCCGCAAGTACGTTAAAGGTATTGTAAATCTTGGTTACGTAAGCAGGAATGCTATAAATAACGCGATACAAAGCAAACAGGATCGGCATCTGAATCAGCAGATACATACAGCTGCCGGTAGGGGATACGCCATATTTTGCATAAACCATCTGAACCTCTTGGTTCATGGCCATCTGGGAATCCGTATCCTTTTTATTCTTATATTTGCTTTGAATTGCCTGAATTTCAGGCTGCATTTTTGCAGAAAGCTTTGAAAACTTTTGTTGCTTTATGGTCAGGGGCAACATCAACAGATTGACGACAATCGTAAATAGGATGATTGCGAGACCAATGTTTGGAATCCCAATCAAATCGATCACGGTAAAGATTCCTTCCATGATCTTACCTAAGATCTTTGCCACAAAACCAATGATGAAGGTAGAATTTTGTGTGAATAAAATGACGTTCATTTATCCCTCCGTCATCGCTATTTCTTCCTATTAGAAAGGAATCTTATTTTCATAACATTCGCTTCTTTGAGATTCTCCGGAACTGGATCATATCCTCCTTTTGAAAAAGGGTTGCATCTTAATATTCTCCAAAACGCCAAAAGCCCTCCTTTCAGTGCTCCATGTTTTTCAATGGCTTCTAATCCATAACAAGAGCAGCTTGGAACGTAAGGGCATTTTGTTCTTTTCATTGGAGAAAGATATTTTTGATATAATCTTATGATAGCGATTAAAATTTTTTTCATAAACAAGTTTTAATATAAATAAACTTTTATGATCTTATGGAGCTTTGCAAGATGGAGCAGGGCACTTTCCACGTCAAAATAACTAGCCTGCGCGGCAGAACTTCTTGCAACGATTACAATATCCAAACCACTATTGAATACGCTCTCATGTAATCGATAGCTTTCTCGAACCAGTCTGGCAATGCGATGCCTTACCACACTGTTTCCTACTTTCTTACTCACGCTGATTCCAATTCTGTTTT
>CACZQX010000189.1 GCA_902783445.1 uncultured Lachnospiraceae bacterium | reverse complement strand
TCTTATATTGTTATCAAAGGTGATTCTAAAGTCCGGATCGTCTTTTCCGAAAAATGCTTCTCTGTCATAAGATAGATAAAGCTTTGGAAGCAGCTCGTATTCCACCCTCGTGAAATAACACAGTTCGTTATAAATCTGCTCGTTTACCTTATGTTTTGGCTTTGTGCCGTTTTCAAGAAAATCCAAAGCTTCTTCCAAAGGAAGTGTGATTCTTCTTTTGGTTACCTTTCCGTCAAACTTTTTCTTTATCTCAAGAAATACGTCGTCGGAAAGTTTTGGAACACCGTAACTCCTGAGTCTTAATTTTTCTTTATAAACCGGCTTTTCCACGGATCTTGCAATCAGATCATCATGCTCCGTATCATAATAGACATTGCAGATACTGTATCCACCGTTTTTGCTGTGTTTGTCGGCAACCATCTTGCCTTCAAGCTTTTCCTTAACGATTTCGTATTTTTCTTTTGTTAATAAGAATTTTTTCTCATATCTGTCAAAAACCTCAATTGCCATGTTTACCTCCGCATATTTCCCTAAAAACTTCTTCTCATGACCCTCACATAAAAAGGAGCTTTACAGTCAGGTCATTTCTTATCATGTCCTAACTATAAAGCTCCAATGTGATAACTATCTGATGTCTTTTAAAAAACTGTCTAAATAAAAGCCTTTTAAAATCTTCACATTATTCACTTTTCGTATCTAAGTTCAAACCAAAATGTACTTCCAACGCCAAGCTCGCTTTCCACGCCGTAATCCGCATGATGCAGCTTCATGATGTTTTCTACGATGGAAAGGCCAAGGCCCGTTCCCATAACGGATCTTTTGTGTTCTTTGTCCACCTTGTAATAGCGCTGCCATACATGTTCCAGTTTTTCCGGCGGAATGCCTGCGCCTTTGTCGCTTACTTCGATTCGTACCACTTCGTCTTTCACAATCTGTCGCACAACTACCTTTTTGTCCTCACCTATGTAGTTGATAGCGTTGTTTATAAGATTGTAAACTACTTGATATATCTTAAATTCGTCGGCATTTACAAAAATATGTCTATCAAACTCGAAAACTATCTCATATCCTTTTTGGGCTATGAGTTTTGAATATCTGTCGATTACTTTTTCGATGCTTTCGGTCAAATCATAAACGGTAGGCTTAAACTCGCTGACTCCCGCCTGCAATTTGGAAATATCAAGTATATCGTTAACCAGACCCGAAAGTCTCTTGGCCTCGTCTATTATAACCTGAACGTTTTCCGGTTTGTTTTCACCCGGAATATCACGCATAACCTCGGAGTATCCGATTATCATGGTAAGAGGCGTTCTAAGGTCGTGTGATACGTTGGATATCAGCTCTCTTTGCAGCTTCTCTGTTTTTGACAGTTCCTCGGCCGCCTTGTTCAATGTATCTGAAAGCTGCTCTATTTCTTTGTAATCCTTACCTTCAAAACTTACATCATAATTACCTTTTGCAAGTTCCAAGGCGCTTTCGTTTACCTTTATTATGGATTTTGAAACACGCCTTGATATAAGCAAAGCAATAAATATGGCCAGTATTATCAAAATAATGGATATATAAAGCAATTGCACTTTAAGGGTCTGCACCGTTGCATCCACCGGAGTCAAGATGGAGTTTATGAATACATAGTATTCTTCTCCGCTTTCTTCTTCCACAATCGCTACCCTTACAACGCCTTCAACATCATCGTTGGCTCTTTTTCTGAAAAATCCGCTATTTTGCTTATTATCCGTATTGTTTTGATAGTTTGGATCGTTTTCCGGTATTTTATTATCCAAAGGCATGTCGGAATCGCTTTCCTCGCCCCATATATCAAATGCATCCGGGAAGCTTGTTTCTTTTATCCCCTGAAACTCAAGGTCCAAACTGCCGCCGTTTTCGGCTGCCAAAAGGGCAAATGCCTGAATATCAAAAGGTGTCAGTCTATGAATGATGCATCCCATTGTGCTTTCACAAGAATAAAGCCATTGGCCGTCTTCATCCGTTATAAGCAGGCAGATGTTGTAGGACTGGGCTATGTCCACAAGGCTTTGGGCCAAGTCATCACTGTCCGCCGTGCCTTCAAGCTCCGTAAATATCTCATTGCTGGCTGCATCAAGTTCCATTGTTTTGATATGTTTGTAAAACACATCCAGATAAACTATTTGGAATATCCACAAAATCACAAGGAGCATTACTATGAAACCTATAAGATAGCCGAATATTTTCCATTTTATGCTGAGTTTCTTTTTTGCCTTATTGCTCTTCAAATCTGTATCCTACCCCTCTAAGCGTTACAAGGAACTTTCTGTATTCTCCGAGACTGTTTCTAAGGAGTTTTATGTGTGTATCCAAAGTTCTGTCATCTCCGAAATAATCATATCCCCATACTTCCGTAATAAGCTTTTCTCTGGTAAGAGCTATGCCTTTGTTTCTTACCAAATAAAACAAAAGGTCGTATTCCTTCGGTGTCATGTCTACTTTTTTGCCATCCACCGTCACGAATCTTCCGGTAAAATCCACCACAAGACCTTCCGCCTTAAATATTTCATGCTCCAAAACCCCTTCTTCTTTGCCGGATGAAGCATTTCTGTTCACAACCACATTCACCCTCATCATTAACTCTCTCGGCGAGAACGGTTTAACCACATAGTCATCTATGCCCAGCTCGAAACCATGGATTTTGTCGTATTCCTCGCCTCTTGCCGAAAGCATTATTACCGGAATTTTCTTTGTTTTAAAAATCTCTTTGCAGGCCGAAAAACCGTCAAGTTCAGGCATCATTATGTCCATTATTATGATGTCGAAATCTTCTTTTTTGCAGGCTTCCACAGCTTCCATTCCATTAGCGGCCTCAGATATTTCGTGGTTTTCAAACTCTGCATATTTTTTTATTATTTCTCTGATTTTTTCCTCGTCGTCCACTACCAAAATTTTCGCCATAACTTCTCCTTACAAATATTTATTTATATTCCGTTTTTACAAAAATTTAACATTTTATATACATTCTTATACATTTCACTATATACCGCCAATGTGACGGTTATGTGAGAGAAAACTAAAAAATATCTATTTGAATTACGGTGAATTGTATAGTATTATAAATATATCTTAAAATAGTGTTTAAAATTTTGCAAAATTTTTTTGCATTATTTTTATCTATAACACTTTTTTTCAGGCAGCAGGGGGATTACTATATGTTTACACATTTTTTTGGGAATTATCTTTACAGCAATAAAATCATCACAAAGCAAGAATTAAAAGAAGCACTTGAAAAAAAATCGAACAGCCGCATTAAAATGGGGGTTCTTGCCATTAATAAAGGGCTTATGACCGCTATGGAGGTTCATAAAATTCTGGATAAACAGACTCAGGTCGACATGCGTTTCGGAGAAATCGCCATCGAAATGGGTTATCTTAATCATGATCAGGTTGCGGGTCTCATTCAAGAGCAAAGAAAAAGCTATCTGCTTTTAGCTCAGGCTCTTCTTGATATCAGCGCAATTACTTACGATCAGTTTGAGGAATCTCTTAAGCTTTTCAAACTTAAATATTCCGTTGAAGAAATCGGCGATTCCAATTATGACGACGATGAGCTTCAAAAAATGGTTTCTCGCTTTGTTGATCCTTCGGACAACAGAACTCACCAGCACGTTAAGTATTTAACTCTTCTCATCAGAAATTTAGTAAGATTTATCGGCGATGACTTTATTTTATATGACTACAACGAAAACATATCCGACAGAACCATTAAGATTTCTCAGCTTATGGACATTGTTCCTGCATTTGATACAAATATGTATGCCGAAAGAGATGTTTTGGTTCACTTTGTTTCGAGATTTTTAAACGAAAACATCAGCGACTACAGCACAACAGTTGAAAACGGAGCAGTTGATTTCTTAAATCTACACAATGGACTTTACTCTCTTACATGCGATTTACAAGATGAACGCGAGATTCCTTCTCCGATAGTTTCAAAAGGAAGACTCGAAAATGACGATCCTTCCTTGGTTTTAAGAGTTTTATATCCTTTTGGAGAAATTGCTTTTGATTTGAAAAACGTGTAATTAATTAATATATAAAGCAAAAAGGACCGTTAAAAACGGTCCTTTTTGCTTTAGTTATAGTTTTAGATTTAATAGCTTACGCTATTTATACCGATGCAATTATATATGGTATCAAATAAGTTATGATACTCATTATTACCGCACAAAGTGCAAGTCCGATAAGTATGGCTAGACTTGCTTTTTTTATGTCCATGTATAAAAGGGATGCAAGCAAGGCTCCTGTCCATGCTCCCGTTCCCGGAAGCGGAATACCTACGAACAAGATTAATCCTATAAATAGGTTTCTTTCAACTTTATGTTTTTTGCTCATTGCTTTTTCTTCAAGTTTTGTTACGAGTTTTCCCAAATGCTTGAAGCGTTTAAGGAATGAGAATATTTTTCTGATAAACAAAAGTATAAAAGGAATCGGAATTATATTGCCGATTATGCATGTTATAAGTGCTTGAATATATGGAATATCAAGTATTCTTGCAGCTATCAATCCACCACGCATCTCCAAAATCGGAAATAAAGAAATAATTCCCGGAATCAAAGCTACCGCTTTATCTCCAAAAGCTCCGGAAATCGCATCCGTAAGCGCTGTTGCTATATGTTCCATAATATGTCTTTATCCTGCCTTATTTTTCTAAGAATTTTTTTACAACGGATTCCATTTCGTTCACTTCGCAAACCGTGTCATGAACAATAGGAGCATTCTGTATTTCTTCAATTGCTCTCGGCTGTTTAACTTTTGAAACAATCTCAAGTTCATCAAGAAGCTCAAAGTCTGATTTTTTATCATACTGAGCGTTGATTGAAGTCATTACCGCACGGGCAAACTTGTAAGGGCTTGCGGTTGATACGATAACCGTCTTTGTATCGTCTTTTGTTTCTTCTTTGTATTTTTTATATACAGCCGCTGCTACAGCCGTATGTGTATCCATTACATATCCTGTTTTCGCGAAAGAATCTTTGATTGCTTTCGATGTTTCTTCTTCGCTTGCATAATTGCCGTAGAAGTCGTCCAATTCCTTCTTCATGTCGGCAGTTATTTCGTATTCGCCTTCTTTAATGAGGTTTTCCATAAGCTCTTTGTTTTTGTTAACATCATTTCCGGCAATTCTGTAAATAAGTCTTTCGAGGTTGCTTGAAATAAGAATATCCATGGATGGTGAAGTTGTTAAGATAAACTCTCTGTTTTTGTCGTATTTCCCGCTTTTGAAGAAGTCATACAAAACTTTGTTTTCGTTTGAAGCACATACAAATTTGTTTACCGGAAGTCCCATCTGTTTTGCATAAAAGCCCGCAAGGATATTACCGAAGTTACCTGTCGGAACCACAAAATTAATCTTGTCTCCGCATTTGATTTCGCCTCTTTTAACAAGTCTTGAATATGCATAAACATAGTATGCCACCTGAGGAACAAGTCTTCCGATATTTATTGAGTTGGCTGATGAGAACTGGAAGCCTTTTACAAGTAATTCTTTTTCAAGTTCTTTATTGCCGAAAATTGCTTTAACACCGCTTTGTGCCTGATCGAAATTGCCTTTGATACCTACAACGAATGTGTTATCGCCTTTTTGTGTAAGCATCTGTTTTTCTTGAATGAGACTTACGCCTCCCTTTGGATAGAAAACAATGATTTTTGTACCCGGAACGTCAGCAAAGCCTGCAAGTGCAGCTTTTCCCGTATCTCCGGATGTAGCGGTAAGTATTACGATTTCGTTTGTTACATTGTTTTTCTTTGCCGATGTTGTAAGAAGATGAGGCAAGATTGAAAGAGCCATATCTTTAAATGCTATTGTTGCACCGTGGAAAAGCTCCAAAAAGTAAGCATCATCGTTTTTTACAAGGGCTGCGATTTCTTTTGTATCGAATTTATCGTCATATGCTTTTTCAATGCATGATTTAAGCTCTTCTTCGCTGAAATCCGCCAAAAAGCCTTTCATTACATTATAAGCGACTTCTTTGTATTCCATATTGGCAAAATCTGCAAGATCGCACGGAAGCTTTGGAATTTCTGTCGGTACGAACAAACCGCCGTCCGAAGCAAGGCCTTTTAAAATTGCCTCTGATGCCGTAACTGTCTCTTTTCCGTTTCCTCTTGTGCTCTTATATAGAACCTGCATAATATTACCTCTTTTCCTATAGCATAATTTAAAAACTTTTCACGTGATTATAACATATTGCCCTAAAATTGTATAGATTTTATTTGAAAATAAGCAAAGAAAAAACAGGCCCGCTCCTTGACCTGTCGTTTCCTTTTTTTGATTACTTATAGAAATAATGTGCACCTTCTTGTGTTATGAAAGTCAGTGCCGTATTGAACCAGCTTGTGTCTTCATAACACGACGTAAAATATAACGCTCCTTGTGAATAATCCTCTCCGGCAAGTGCCCTTTCGACACATGCTATGGTTGATTCACTTGCTTGTATGTACTCAAAATCTTCGCTCGCGGTTGGTGAAAACTGTGGCGTGTCTCCGTCGCTTCCGGCGTATATTACGTCGTAAATCGTTGACGGAAATCTCGAATCGAGTACACGGTTAATAATTACGTTAGCGACCATAATCTTTCCAATTTCGTCCTGATTACCTGCCTCGGCTTGTACTATCCTGCACAATGCATCATAATCCTGTGCGGAAATTTCCAAACCTAAATTATTAATAACCTCTGAACTGCTCACCGTTACGGCAACCTCTTGTTGTTCAATCGTCGCCTGACCTTCGCTACGTGCAGCTAAATCAGTGACCTTATCGTTGGCCGCCAGAAACTCTACTATTTCGTCTTCCGCTTCCCGGTTGACAAAATCTGCTTTCTTTTCGTTCAGAACACTGTTTACGCTTTCATTGCCATCAGTAAGTGATAATCTTCCATTATCATCTACATCTGCAATATATGAAGTTTTTGCAAAGGAATAATTTGTTACATCTGTTGATGAGGTCACATCCAAAGAACAGACCACTGCTCCGAGAAGGACCATAGCGCACACTCTATAAGTCGTTCTGCTTCTTAACACTTTGCGTGACAAGGAAGCAACTAACTTATGAAGTTTCAACATATATTTCCTCTCTTCCTTTAGTTTGGTTTCGCAAATCCTTCCGACTTGCAAAACTCATGCCACATTATAGGCGCATAGTTACAAGCAGTAAAAAAAAAAAAAGCAATTTTGTCAGTAATAAACCCTAAGCACTTTAACGCGCTAAAATTTGTTAATGCAAACTTGCACAATTTCTTAGAGCTTTGCAAAATAATTTTGTGCAATTTTAACATTGATATATTCAGAGGCATACTTGACTTTATTCAGAATTAATGCTTAGAAAAAAGTGATTTGCGCGTTTTTTGATATTATGTGAACTTTTTTAGCGAAAAATCCCGTTTTTAAATAGGTTGATTTATGATATACTTACTACGATATAATAATCATTGGGGGATGTGTTAATGCTACTTTCGGGTGTATATGTCGCTAAAAAAGCTAACGGTGAAATCTACTATCGTGCTTCGTTCACTTACAAAAACAAGCACATCAGTCTTGGCAGTTATTCCAATGAAGATGACGCTAATTCTGCATATATAGAGGCCAAAAGCCTTATAGAATCTTCGCTGTCCATTGATGATTACGGCCTTCATAATCGCTTTCTTTCTTTTGAAAAATGGGTTTGCATTGTTAATTACAGAGACAACAATATTTACTTCAAAACACCTATTTACATGAAGCCAAAGCATTTCGAATACCACTATGATCCCGAAATCACCTACAAATTTGACGTTGACGATTTGTTTTATTTTTCCACGCATAAAATAATGAAGCGAGGCAAGCATCTTTTTGTTTCCGATTACGGTATGCAAATCAGCATTTTATCCCGCTACGGCATTAAAAAATACGCCGTAGAAGGAAGAGATTATATTTTTAAAAACGGAGATAACACCGATTTACGCTACGAAAACATCGAAATAATCAACAAATACACAGGTGTTGAAAAAAATACCTACAAAGGAAGAAGCCTCTTCACCGCTTCCATCCACATCAACGGAAACATTATAATAGGAAGATACAAATCCGAGGTTAATGCGGCCATTGCCTATAACAAAGCCGTTGATATACTGCATTCTCGCGGTCTTTCAAAGAATTTTGACAAAAATTATATAGAGGATCTTTCAAATATTGAATATGCGAAAAAATACAACATGCTTTCAATATCAAGAAAGATTCGTGAATTTACGCATCCGTAGCCCAATGGATAGAGCACTGGCCTCCGGAGCCAGTAATGCCGGTTCGATTCCGGCCGGATGCATTTAAAGCATTTGCAATGCTTTTTCTTTTCGTGAATATCTGTAAATATGGTCTGAAAGCACATCACTTGCCGCAAGTTCCTCTCTGTTTACGGCCTTTACCATGTTGTTAAACCTTTCTTCATCACCGTTTCTGCAAGGCAAAACAATAACTTCGTGAATGCTGCTTGGCAATATGTAAAGATCTTCATCTATGTTTTCGCTTAATTCTTCCAAAACGCCGTCATATATAAGGGCCGCCGCTCCAAATAACATTTTTTTGTTGGAAACAACAAACATATCTTCGCTGAAATAGTCATTAAGAGACAACTCGTATTCCGATACTTTGATATTTCTTTTCTTTAAAATATCCGATATAACTTTCTTCATAGTACGAATCTCCGAAGGCATTATCTTTGGAGTGTTTTCTTTTGCAAGCTCAATAAGCTCTTCTTTATCTATGCCCCAGATTTTTAAATGATTGTTCTTAATAAGAATCGTTCCGTCCGCACCTGATTTGTCGATTTCTACAATTACATAAAAGACGATCGCAAGATCCAATATGGGAATCCAAGGGACATCTTTTAACATGTTCTCGTTTTACTTGGCATTTATCAGTTTATAGGCTATTTTACTTTTTATATAATCAAAATTTTCGTAGTTTTGGGCATCTATGCTG
>CACZQX010000188.1 GCA_902783445.1 uncultured Lachnospiraceae bacterium | reverse complement strand
GTGGATGGTAAAGAAATCACTTATGTGGAAGACAGCGACTACAGAGAAGGTACTCCGGTTTACGACCTTAAAGCCGGCGGAATCACCGTTTCAAAAGTAACCTTGGGCTCCGACAGAAAAGGAGCCTTCGGTTTCAAAAAATGGGAAATCTCGGACATTAACATTTACGACTATATGTATTCATCAAAGACAATAACCATCAGTGCTCCGGAAGGTGCAAAAGTTATGGTTAACGGTATCGAAGTTGATGATTCTTACATAACGGCAACGGGTGAGGTTCCTGCATTGCTTGCCAATGTTACAAGTTACCTTTCAAAAGTGCCTACAAACACAACTTACACAATACCGGGCTTCTTTGAAACACCGACTGTTACCGCAACGGATGCTTCCGGTGAAGAGCTTTCCGTAAATGCAAGCGGAAACAATTATTCTATCGGTAAAACAGCAAGCTCAGACTTTGTTGCTACTATGGATCCATATATCACCGATATCATGGAACTTTACGGAAAGAAATACATCAACATCGGCGGAAGCATGATGGCTTACTTAATAGAAGGTGCTCCTTTCGAGCAAAACGTAACACTTTCCAATACTTATTGGTATCCTAGCGAATATATCAAAGATTACTCATTCTCCAACGAGTCTATTTCAAACTATGTAATCTACTCGGATGAATGTTTCTCTGTTGATATTTACTTCGATTTAACCGTAAACTTCTCAAATGCGTCTTACAAGACTCAGAATGAGAATGCGGATATGACATGGGTATTCATTAAGGAAGGCGACAAATACAAACTTGCGGACTTTGCATACAAGTCTGAATAAGCGCCGCAAAGCAAACAAAAAAGGCAATGTAGTTTGGTTAAGAGCCAAAATGCATTGCCTTTATTTTATAGTTTAAATCTTAAACAGCTACCACAACGCCGCCATTGTTGGCATATAATGTGGCTACTCCCGCCGTTTCGAGTATCATGACTTTTTTAAATTTGAATCTTTCTTCCAATTTTTTCTTTATAAATTCCGCGCGTTCTCTGCAATTGCAATGAGAAATGGCAAGTACTTTATTTTCCGCATCTTTAATGTTTTCCGCAATTATATTGCACATAGACTCGATTGCTTTTTTAATGCCTCTCTCCTGCTTAAGCTTTATAATCTCGCCTTTTTTCGATCCCATAATAGGTTTAACATGAAGAGCATTGGCAATAAAAGCCTGAAGATTTGTAAGTCGTCCGTTCTTCTTTAAAGACTCAAGGGTTTCAAGTACAAAATAGGTTTTTGAACCTTCTTTAAACTTTTCAACCAACTTAACCGTTGTGTCAAAATCAAATCCTTTTCTCACACACTCAAGAATCTTTTCCACTATTATCGCCTCACCGGACGATGCCGATTCGGAGTCAAATACATATACATTGTTATCTCCGCCGTCTTCTTTGTAAAGATTAACTCCCAGCACAGCGCTGCTGTAAGAACCCGAAAGTTTTGATGACAATGTAACAATATAAACATCCGTATCTTTTCCTTCGCAAGCCGATGCATAAGCCACCGGGGAAGGAGACGCCGATTTTGGGCAATTTGGACTCTTAGCTACTTTATCTATAAAATCAGCTTGGTCAAAACTTTCATCATCAACTATTTCCATATCGTCTATCATAAGTGTAAGGGGTATAAACTCAATATGATCATTGTTTCTGTACTCTTTTGGAAGGTCGCAGCAACTGTCTACTACTATTTTATAATCTTTCATTTTCACCGTCTCCTTTATTTTCGTTTTTCGATCAATTCTATTTTTTGTTTAATCAAAAGGCCGATTTTAAAGCATTTCAGGGCCTTTGTTCACCGTTTGAACATAGATTGAACATCTTATTTTCACATTTGCGGTTTTGGATATTATCTCATGTAGTTTTTAATACTACATCATACTAGCACTTAAAACTACATTTGTAAATCCTTATTTTTAAACTTTCATTTAATTTTCACATTTATTATTTCTCGTCTTTATTTTTTGTAAGCAACAGCCGATATAATATATACCGGTTGTAATCATCCTTTCTTCTGTATGCAGTGCTTGCAATAACGGGGAAAGGACGGGGTAATTATGATTATTACTACAAGCAACATTGGTATGCAAAGTTTCAGAAACCATAATGAATCTTTCGGCATTTCAAAGCAAACAAGCTCAGCTTTTGTTGCAAAACGCAACAACGTTTTATCGATGTTTCAGGCAATGAAGACTAAAGAGACTTCCGAATCCGGCACTGACAATGATAAAAACAAGACTAACGCAAAAGACTACAAGGAGATTCAAAACGACCTGATACAAAGAATCCTGGGATTCATAGAAAGTATCAAAAGCGGCTCGTATCCCTTTAGTTCGCCTTTTTCTTCTTATCCTTCAATCGCTGGGGGCGGGACTTCTATGGCTTTTGTTAAGACCACGGTGATATCGAGTTTTTACTATGAGGAAGAAGTAACCGCATTTAAGTCCGAAGGCAGTGTTACAACATCTGACGGAAGGCAAATTGAGCTTAACGTAACACTGGAAATGAGCAGAAGCTTTTGTGAGAAATTTACGGAAATTTCCTGTGAGGAAGTCCTCTACACGGATCCTTTGGTAATCAATATCGATAAAGGCTATACAAGTCTCAGAGATATGACATTCTATTTCGATATCGATTGTGACGGTGTGGAAGATGAGATATCTACGTTAGACTACGGAAGCGGATTTTTAGCTCTTGATAAGAACAATGACGGAAAGATTAATGACGGTTCCGAACTTTTCGGCACTAAAAGCGGTGACGGTTTTAAAGATCTTTCGGCATACGATACGGATGCCAACGGCTGGATAGACGAAGCCGATGATATCTTTAAACTGTTAAAAATCTGGACAAAGGATGAAGATGGTAACGACAAGCTTGTGGACCTAAAGGAAGCGGGCGTCGGCGCAATACATCTCGGGCGTGCCTTAACAGAGTTTTCGCTTAACAATGCCCTAACCAATCAATCTAATGCCCTGATCAAAAGCACAGGTCTATTCCTTATG
>CACZQX010000187.1 GCA_902783445.1 uncultured Lachnospiraceae bacterium | reverse complement strand
ATCAACCTTAAGATGGGTGAATTAACACCGGACGAAAGAGATATTATCCTTAAAGGCTGCTTAATCAACTATTACAGAGGATAAATACAATACTGTTATAGTTTTAACAATAAAAGACTGAGCAAAAAATGCTCAGTCTTTTATATTGCATAAACAGAAAGTTCTTCCGGTTAAAATTTTAATATCCGTATTTCTTTTTGTTTTTCCTTAATAATGCCAATGTCATTATTGTTGCACCTATTTCGGCCCAAACAACCGAGAACCATACTCCATAGTAGCCCGCTTCCGTTGTTCCGTAAATGAGTACAAAGATTACCGGAACCGCGATTACGGCTGCCAAGGAAAATACCAAGGTTCTGAGCGTTGCAATAAGACCGGAAACAAATCCGTTGTTTAATGCTGTAAAGAAACCGGAACCAAAGGTTGGGATTCCTTTGACAAGGAAGGATATGGTAAATATGTGAAGTCCCGAAACCGTAATCCATAACAGCTCTTCGTCGCCGTGTGAGAAGATGCTGCCTAACGGATTTGCCAAAAGCTCAATAACCACTGTCGCAATGATACTTATGAGAATAACAATAAGCATTGATTTTCTGTAAAGGTTCTTAAGCCGTTCTTTGTTTTTGGCGCCGAAATTATAAGCAATAATCGGAGCTACGCCTAAGGTAAAACCGCCCATAATCGCACAGAAAATGGTATTTACGTAGCTGACGGTACCATAAGCGGATACACCTTTAGCTCCTATCATCCAAAGGAAAATGGAGTTGTAAACCGCATTGACTACAGAAGCCGAAACATTTGTCAAAAATTCTGAAATGCCGTTACCGCACGCTTTGCCAACAAAGCCGAATTCTTTAATAGGACGACCAAGACGGAGCGTGCTCTTATTTTTCTTAATGAAATAAATAAGAGGAAGAAGACCACCGATTACAAGACCCGCACCGGTTGCAAGTGCCGCGCCCTGTACAGCTTTCATTGGATCGCCCTGCGCAACTACGCCTACAAGGATTGCATCACCTACTGTATTTGTAATACCTGCACAAACCGTAAATATAAGACCCAGTTGAGGCTTACCTGCGCAAGTAAGAATACTCTGGAAATAGTATTGCAGCATAAAAAGCGGAAGACATGGAATCAGGATTGAACTGTAGCCTTCGCAGAAAGGCATCATTTCTTTTGTGGCTCCCAAAAGATCCAATAAAGGATAGAATAAAAACCAAAGAATGACTGATGCAACAATAGCGATAATAATAAGAGTTATGGTAAGAAGTGAAAAAACCTTCCTTGCCTTATCATAATCACCTTCACCTTGAATTTTTGAAATAAGAGCCGTTCCACCGGTACCGAACATGAAACCGATAGAAGCAACAATCATAAAGAGTGGTGAAACCTGGTTGACAGCCGCAAAAGCATCGGTTCCGCCCACGTTAGATACGAAAATACCATCGACAATCGAGTACAACGAAGCCAAAAGCATGGCTATAACCGTCGGTAATACGAAAATCAGAAGCTTTCCGACAGTAAAATTTTGTTGATAAACTTTGTTTTCAGTATCCATAAATACCCCCTCCTGTTTTGCAAAATGTATATGAAAACTCCAAAATGTTTCAAATCTAAATAAATTTTAAATCCGGATTATGAATTAATTTCCCAATAATTGTAAATATTTTGTTAATTTATAGCTAAATCCACGTTCCTGTTATTTCCCCGAATCTTCTTTTCTTGTCATAGGGTTTTAGATAAAATATAATGAAATACGGAAATAAACCTTAAAGAGGAAGCGGTATTAAGAAAAATGATTATTAAAAAGTTGTTTCACCAAGCAATAATCGTTCTATTTGTATTATTGATATTATTAACTGTCATGGGATGCGCTGAGGATACAAAAGATAGAGACTATGGTGTCTTTCTCAGTGTCACCGATGATTTGGATTCGCTTGCGGAATATAAGACGGTTGTCATCGACGCACAGTATTTTTCAAAAGAGGATATTGACGGCTTCTTTGTGGATAATTGCGATCTTTATTATTTTTATCCATCCGAGGAAATAATGAATGCTTTGACAAATATCATGCAAGCAATGATAAATACGGGCAAAGAAGTTATAATTAACGGCGGCGACAGCTATTTAGATGCTTATTGCAACAGTGGCGGCCATTGGGATGACGTAATCACCGGAATTAACCAGGAAAGCGTTTTTTCAAAAATTCTTTGGGATGAGGATAAATTCGGAACAGCCGAAGCAAAAGATAAGGAATATTTTCAAGACTATATCGAGCGCTATGCCGCAAAAGGCGCAGATATATATCTTTTGGAATATACGACGGATAAAAACTTGATTAAGGAAATAAAGGAATATTGCGAGGAAAAGGCTTTTAACTATTATATTTCAGACAGTCTTGAATTGGACTAAAGAGGAATTATGAATCTTTTACATTCTTTCCGATGCCCTTTTAATACCGCCAACAATGTTCATTACATCGATTTGATTATATTATTAAATTCCGATGCCTTTTTGTCGCATAAGTATATATGTGGTGCATCAAAATAAGCAAGTTTTGATTTCTCGATGCCTTAATTGTTAATCTATTATTGTTTAGGGCATCAAAATTTTGAGAGTTTGTGATTCTCGATGCTATAAACTCTCGTATAAGAATGTATTCGACATCAATTTTTGAAAATTTATGATTTCCGATGCCCGTGAATTTTAAATCAGAACACTTCAAGCATCGATTATAAGATAATAATGATTCTCGATGCCCGGCAATTCTTCATCAATAATATCGCCTATTCTGTCGGCAATATCATCTGCTTATTTTGTCGCTGATAAAAATAATGGTGAAGAGATTAAAACAATCGGGTTTTACAGAGACCATAAACTTGTAAGTGCTTGTCTGCTTAAAGCGAAAGATATCGGCTTACTCATAGATTATGAATGGCCCCCTATGATATGTACCCGGAATCCCGGACACATATCATAGACGGGCCTTTAATATTACATATCAATTTCCAAAATAAGAGGTGTGTGGTCCTGGCGTGTGCCGGAGTCCAGCATCTCTGATTTTTTAACATTGTCTTTTAAGCGGTCACTCACCAAAAAGTAGTCGATTCTCCAGCCGGAGTTGTTGATTTTACTTGTTTTTATGCGTTGTGACCACCAGGAATACACATCCGGAATATTTCCGTGGATATAGCGGAAACTGTCAACAAAACCTTTGGATAAAAGCTTTGTAAAGCCTGCACGCTCTTCATCCGTAAAACCTGCGGACATGTGGTTTGATGCAGGGTTTGCAAGGTCGATTTCTTCATGGGCAACATTAAAATCACCGCAAGCAATGACAGGCTTGTCTTTATCAAGCTTGCTTAAATAATCGGCATAAAGCTTGTCCCACTCTTGGCGCTCCGGCAAACGCTTTAAGCCGTCACCGGCATTTGGAGTGTAGACATTTACAAAATAGTAATTGCCAAAATCAAGCACAAGCAGGCGCCCTTCCGCATCCATTGTGTCGGGAGCACCTAGTTTTGGAAAGTCGGCCTTTGCCTCCAAAGCATTTTTGTATAGAACCATGGTTCCCGCATAGCCTTTTCTGGCCGGAGGGGCAGAGCTTAACCATACAAGTTCGTAACCTTTAAAATATTTATCGAGTTCTTCCAAGTGTTTTTTGGAGGGACCGGCCTCGGGAAGCTTGGTTTCCTGAATAGCGATGACATCCGCCTCTTCAGCCTTAATTGTATTTAAAACATCTCTCGAAAGCACAGCTCTGTCGGATTCTGATGTAAGAGCTGCATTTAATGAATCAATATTCCATGAAATGAGTTTCATAAGTATTCTCCTTGTAACTATTAATATGATTATATATTACCATATCAGCAGCTGTTTCAACAGCTGCAACAGAAACAGCACAATAATTGATACACTTGAATTTATGTTATATAATCAGAGTTATAAAGGATTTACAGGTAAATTACAAAGGCAAAAACATGAAAAAAACCATAATTAAACAACAAAAATCCGTGAGATGGATTATTATCATAACAACGCTTGTAATAGCTGTTCTTTTTCTGGGACAGCTTGTTTACTATGGACATATCTCGTATCAGAAAAAAATTAATCACGAAAAAGTACAGGAACTAATAGACAATCAGATAACCTTAACCAGAGATAATTTGAACGAGCAGTTGGAACTAATTCAAGAATGGATTGACACCAAACATCTGTCAAATGAGGACTTAGGTCATCTATATGAACGGGCAAGCCTTATATATCAGCAACAGGGCGCCGAAATGACCTATTACAGATACTTGGGTTATGCACTCTATTATTTGGAAAACAGCGATGATAAAAACTATACCGTAAACATTTATCTGGATTTGGCAAACTTTTACATTAACAATTTTTCATACAATCATGCACTGGAAATGCTTAATAAGGCAGCCTCGATTAAAAACTTTGATGAATTGGATAACCTTCAGGTAAAGAGCTATGCCTACAGGATGCAAGCAATATTGGAAGCGGTGGCCGGCAACAATGAAGAAGCCGAGAAGCTTTTAAATAAATCTCTGGAAGTAATTGCGATGTCATCTACGGGAATTTACGAAGAAGCCTATATTGCAATGGACGAAATATGGCTTGCCTATATCTATCTTGAAAGCGGCAGAATGGACGAGTGCGGCAAGATTATTGAGAAATATAAGGACAGTCCTTTGTTGACTCAAGAAATCTATCGAGAGATTATGTTAAGAGATTTTGTAATCCCTTATTATGAAACCAAGTGTTATTATTATTCTGCCTTAAATTACGAAGCTGATCAGGCAAACAATGCTGAAGAGTTTAAGAATATGTCGGATAAGACCGGAGAAGCATTCTATGAGTTTATGACTTTATGCGAAGAAAATGGATTTGAAAAGCACGAGCTATCCACGCTTTTAGCTGTTATAGAAAAATACCCTGTAAGCGATTTGGGGATACAAGAAGGATTATATAATAAACTTGATTCTCTTTACACAAGATTGCTGGAAGTAAACAATGAAAACTATGCAAGCATAATAGACAGCCAGATTGCGGATTCCGAAGCGACCAGGGCAGATATTGAAAAAAGCTCGGCAAGAGATACATACAGAAATATCGTGGCTATAATTATTGTCAGCGCTTTGATGGTTGCCTATGCGATTATGCATATAGTTATTATTAACAGTCAGACAGATGGTCTCAGCGGTTTGCTTAATCGCAAAAAGCTGGATAGAAAGTTAAACAGATTAAAAGCAAAAGGCAGTGTTTACACCGTCATAATGCTGGATATAGATAATTTTAAAAATATAAACGATAGTTACGGTCATTCAAGCGGTGATTTGGTTATTCAAAGATTGGGAGAGATACTTCAAAGAGAAAACAAAAGCGGCGTTAAAGCTTTTCGTTATGGTGGAGAAGAGTTCACGCTTTTGCTTACAAAAGATGCTCAGGAACGTGCATCGATTATCGCCGAAAGGGTAAGAATAACCATGGAAAGCGAGAAATGGGCATTTGATAAGGACTATAAAATCACATTGAGTATGGGAATTGCCTCGGGAAGCGGTGAGGATGTTCTTAAGAGGTCCGATGACAATCTCTATATTTCAAAACAAACCGGAAAAAATAAAATAACAATGTAAAAAAAGCGGCCAATCGGTGAAGATGATTTCCGATATGGCCGTTTAATAATGATTACCAAGAATTTCTTATAATATCACTTTTCAGATAAAGATTTCCTTTAACGTTTTCCGTAAGAGGCGAAAGTCGACCTTGCTTTAGGTAATGCGACAAATTTTGTCTTGAACATCCGAGAATATCACAGCTTTGTCCGGTGTCAAGCACGTTTTCTTTGCTGAAAAGTTTGAAATCATCCAAGCTTATGTCCATGGCATCTCCGTTTTCGTACAGATAGTAGGCGGAAATATCTATTGAATCGTTAAAAGTAATATAATATCCGCCCACACCGATTTTTCCTGATTTCAAAAGAGCTTTGTTTGAGATAATCTGCTTACCTTTTTCGATTTTTTTAATAGCATCATAAGAAACTTTTTTAGTCAAGCCGTCTTTAAAAAAGCATAAAATGTACTTGTCGGGAATAATCAGGCAGTCAATGAGATTGTTTTTGTTTCGCTTTTCAACAAAGCCGGGAAGTATATCAATTTTTTTTATATAAAGGCTGTCTTGCGAGCACTTTGCCTCAGACAGTTCAAGGAACTTCATTTCATCATATTCCTTCAACTTGTGTGTTTTTAAAATACTTCCGATGTTTTGCCTTGTGTTGGGAATAATTCTTTCTTTAACCCACATAAGAGCGGCTTCTCTTGGTATGGTATACTCAGAACGTTTTACGAAGGACGTAAACAGTAATGGCGCAGACCATTCATCCAAGTTATCGTTAAGTTCTATAATAAAAGATTTTTCTTTTTCGTAATAAAGTAACACACCGATAAAGGCTTTGTTTTCATAATCGCATATTTCATAAATTTTCATAAGCTTTATACCTCGTGTATATCATATCCCAAATCTTATTAATCAAAGTTTTGGACAAAACACCTTCCAATCCGTTAAAAATCCGCTTTTTATCAGATTCCTTCAATTTGTTGGCGAAAACACTTTGCTTATCTTTAATGAGCTTAAGATTATCCTCGCAGGATTTACTTCCGATAAAATTGTTACAAGGTATGTCTTTTTTAACATCAAAAATTTTATAATCTTCCTCCGTGCTACATGAATAAAGCAGCGATAAACCATGATCAAACAAAGGGGAAAGTCTTAAAGTCCTTAATCGGGAATTCCTTAACACTTCTATGTTGGCACCATGTCTGTCACGGTTAATAATAAGATAGTCCACCGCAATCATTTCATCTATCTGTTTTTGCCAGCCGTTTCTTTTGCAAAAATCATAATGAGATTCGCCCGGATTTGCGTTAAGTCGATAATAATCATCTAAGGCAACCTTGCTTTCGTTTTTGTTTT
>CACZQX010000186.1 GCA_902783445.1 uncultured Lachnospiraceae bacterium | reverse complement strand
TTGGCAGCTTCCTGTAAAACCTCTTCAGGCAATACTGCCGGTCCGGCTGAAAAATTGTAAACTCTAGCCATTTTTTGTTTCCTCCTTTTTGTTTGCCTTAAATCAGGCAAACCGCTTCCTTAAATTTTAATATTATTTATAACTCAAAGTTTGCTAAAAGATTGATAATTTTTTAACAAACTCGCGTTAACTACTATTATAGCAAATATGCCAATTATGTGTTGTATTTCTAAAAATACAATATATCACAAATTATTGTAAAAATCAAAAATTCAGATTATATTACAGATTGATTTTAATTATGATAGCAAGGCTTTCGGTTTCAGGCATGAGGTGTCAGCTTTAGCTGACGGAGTCCTATGCCCGAGTTGCACGATGCTCGCTGCCAAAGGAGCACTGTCTGAGCAAGCTTAGCTTGCGAGTTGTGCGGTTGGCAGCAAATAAGCGAGTGCAACGAATAGAAAACGCAGCGTATAATTAAAACAATCTGTATAATAATCTGATGTTTATTTTTATAAATAATTATTTATTTGCCAAATCACTTTCGTCGAATACTTCGGAAATTGCCGCTCCCGGTGCAACCATTGGGAATACTTTGTCATCTTCCTCGATAACGCATTCCACAAGTACAGGCTTATTCATCTTAATAGCCTTTTTAAGCACCTTCTCGCATTCCTCCGGCTTAGTGATTTTCAAAGCTTCCGCGCCCATAGCCTGAGCAAGTTTGCAGAAGTCAACTTTATCTTTAAGTGTAGTGTAAGAATATCTCTGATCGTAGAAGAGATTCTGCCACTGTCTAACCATACCCAAAACGTGGTTATTGATAACAACCTGGATAATAGGCACATCGTAACGTGTTGCGGTTGCAATTTCATTCATATTCATACGGAAGCAGCCATCCCCGGCAATGTTAATAACTGTTTTATCCGGATTTGCAATTTTGGCACCTATACTTGCGCCCAAACCATAACCCATGGTACCGAGGCCACCGCTTGTAAGAAGCTGTTTAGGCTGTTTGTATTTGTAGTACTGTGCTGCCCACATCTGGTGCTGACCTACTTCGGTAGTTATGATTGCATCACCTTTTGTAAGCTTGTAAAGTGTCTCTATAACCATAGGACCGGTAAGTTTTTCTTTGTTATATGCCAAAGGCATATCGTATTTATAGCCCAAAATATGGTTAACCCATGCGGATTTCTTTGAAGGTTTAACCGATGTATTGATGAGTTTCAATACTTCTTTTGCATCACCTACAACACTTGCATTTGAACGAATATTTTTGTTTATTTCAGCATCATCTATATCGATGTGGATAACTTTTGCATTTTTAGCAAATTTCTTTTTATTACCCGTAACACGATCCGAAAATCTTGCACCGATGGTAATAAGTAAATCGCATTCCGTAACTGCAAGATTTGCGGCCTTTGTACCATGCATACCAATCATGCCCAAGTATAAATCGTTTTCACCCGGGAAAGCACCTTTACCCATTAAAGTATCGCAAACAGGAGCATCTATAAGCTTAACAAGCTCGATTATTTCATGCTGTGCTTCCGACCAAGCTGCACCGCCACCCAAAAGGACAATAGGCTTTTTGGACTCGTTAATCATTGCAACGGCTTTCATAATGTCTTCTGCTTTAACTCTTGACATGTCCGGAAGAATTTCTTCCGGTTTTGCAGGCTTGTATTCACATTTTTCAGCAGTAGCATCTTTTGTAATATCCACAAGAACAGGACCTTTTCTACCGCTTTGAGCAATTTTAAACGCCCTTCTTAAGGTGTCTGCCAATGTCTTAACATCTTTGACGATAAAGTTGTGTTTTGTCATAGGCATTGTAGCACCAACGATATCGATTTCCTGAAAACCGTCTGTTCCAAGCATTGGTTTTGCAACGTTTGCCGTAATAAACACAACGGGAATCGAATCCATATAAGCTGTTGCAATACCTGTAATAAGGTTTGTTGCGCCCGGCCCGCTTGTTGCAAAGCAGACGCCGACCTTACCCGTAGATCTGGCATATCCGTCTGCTGCATGAGCTGCACCTTGCTCATGAGAAGAAAGATAATGCGTTATCTCATCCGAATGTTTGTAGAGTTCATCATAAATGTTTAGAATGGTACCACCAGGGTAACCAAAGACAGTGTCAACACCCTGTTCTTTTAAACATTCAATTACTATTTCTGATCCTGTTAACTGCATTTCTTTCACTCCTTAAATTACGGGATTCTTCCCTTTTTTATGTAAGTCTCCCCCAAGACATATACACAATTACTACACATAAAAACCTTTAAGCTTCGGGAAGTTTAAGTATAGCACCCTTATCAGCGCTTGTAACAAGTGCTGCGTATCTTGAAAGAGCACCTGTTTTGATCTTAGCTTCTCTTGGTTTCCACTCTGCTTTTCTCTTGGCAAATTCTTCATCTGAAACCACG
>CACZQX010000185.1 GCA_902783445.1 uncultured Lachnospiraceae bacterium | reverse complement strand
ATAAACGTAAACAACGAGCTTGCCGTTTATTGCATAATGCTGCTTAACGACTCGCTTTCCAGAAAATATCAAGAATATTTGTTTTCCGTAATATGCAACAAACTCGAGGGATTATTAGAGCGCAAGCACGCTGATTTTACCAAGAACAGATCTGTTTCGGACTATTTTTTGCAAGATCTTTTGGACAACCCCGAAACAAGTTCGGAACAAATACAAGAACGAATATATTATAATGACCTGGAATTTAACGGTAATTATATTACGGTGCTTATTAAAACAGAGAAAAAAGCCCGATCGCAAGAGCATTATTTTATCCAGCTTCTAAGAAACAATTTAATCGGCAGTCGCGTTTTTTCATATAGGGATTCCATCATTATTTTATTTAATTTGCCAAGCTTTAAAGATGCAGATTACAAAGACTATTTGAGAGAAAAATTCAAACCTTTTTTCAACGTTTCAAAAGGAAGAAACATACACATTTGCTTTGGTCGTCCTTTTAAAAGCATGGATTTGTTCGCCGATTCCTACAATCAAGCCTTAATGGCATACGATATTTCGGCCGGAGAAAATTTTGGAAACAACGGTATATATTTTTTTGATGATTGTTGGCACAAATGCATGATTTCTTCAATAAACAAAAAGAACCCTTTGTTCTACTTCTGCGAACCGGCATTGTTTTCTTTAATAAGCAGCGATTCGGCCAAGGCCAAGCGCCAATACGAAGTGCTCAAAGAGTATTTGCTTTGCGGCGGCAAAATTACAAATGTGGCAACAAAACTAAACATGCATAGAAATAACGTTATTTATCATATTAAACAAATCGAGGAAAAATTTAATTTCGATTTGGAAGATGAAGAATTGCGCTTTAAGCTAATGCTTTCTATAGAAACCATCCGCATCTTCGCTTGATTTTACAGATAGAAAAGGACAAAAAAGAAGGGCTTAATCGCCCTTCTTCTAAGCTTAGTAATTCATATAATCACGCGCTGTGTAGTACAAAGCTTTGAGGTTTTCTTCCTTTGCAAGATCGAGACTTACATCCGCATTAAGGATAAAGCCACCGCCTTCTGCCCATACATCCACAACTTCTTTTACGTTTTTAACAACATCTTCCGGAGTTCCGTGCTGCAAAAGCACACCATTAAGACCTCCGTCAATACATACCTTGCCGTTAAAAAGCTTCTTTGCTTTTTCAACATCGCAATTAATAAGTGTAACAATGCATTTATTTGCAGGCAAGTCTCTTGCGATGATGTCCAGCTTCATATCATATTTATCTTCTATATAAAGACGCGGAATGCCGCCGCAATCTATAACAGTTTTAACCGCTTCCAAAAGACCCGGCCAGTAGAAAGTCTCAAACTGTTCTCTGCTCATAAAGCTGTCAAAGCCGTTATGAATATAACATACCATGGTTTTTTGCCATGGGTTTTGAGCAAAGGAAGCTCTGATTTTTCTGTTATTGATTTTGGTCATTGCTTTTATTGCCACAAGCATTTCGTCCGGATATTCAAGCATATCCATTGATGCGTTCATAAATCCTCTCAAGGTGTCATTAAATACGTCAAACGGCGAATCGAAGCAACCGTCGCAAGCATTTGGAAATCCCATGCCGGCAAGTTTGCCCATTATTGCGCCGCCCGCTTGTGCGGTCTGCATCATCATGCCGCCGGCCTGCGCCATTTTTCCAAACATTTCTTGTACCGGCGGTATTGCGAAAGGAATCATTCCATAGCATCCGCTCTGCCAAATCATGGTTGAAAAATCAATCATTTCCAAAGGTTTCAAAGCCGAATAATGTCTCGGCAAAATTTTTCTCATTACAAAGCCGGTGGGATCTTCGGCAAACTCAAGATACTCCTCGGCATCCATATATCCATCTTCGTTATCCACTACCTGAAACGCAGCATTGGGATCCGGAATTTGAACTCCCGGCATGTTTATATAGTTACATCCAAGCAATTCGAGGTGAGGTCCCGGAAATACCGCTTGAGGTCCCCACGACAAATCCGGTTGATATTCCTCATGGAATCTTAAAAACGATTCTTCCGCATTGGCATAGTTAACCATTACGTCATGAACATTTGTCAGACCGTAAAGATAAATCGGCAAATACATAATCATCGGAGCAAGGGGAATTCTATCCGTTTTTTTGCATTCCACCGTGTCTGTGAATAACTTCATTCTTTCCAAAAACTTTGGACTCGGTACAAATTCTTCTGCCATAGTAAATCCTCCTAATACAAATAATTATTTATAATACGTACATGATTTATAAACTAATAATTGCATATTTTAGGGGCATTCACAAGTGCCGAAATGGTTACTATTTGAACTTTCAAGTATTAAATGTGCCTGTCAGGGTTTTTATCAGTTTTTTCATAAAAGGCTTATCATTGTTCTTCTTATATACTACGGCAAAAAGGAATTCTCCCGGCAAAACATCTTTAAGGGAAAAGACCTTTATCTGTTCCTTATCCGCCGCATCGCCTATTTCGCTGTTTAAAATTGTATAGCTTTGACCTTGATGTAAAACCATAAGCATACTTTCATAGTTAGGAACATACAAATGCTTTCTGCAAGGCAAACTGTTAAAATAGGGATTCGATAAATCCGGCGTGGAAAGTTGCAAAAGATCGTAATCTTTTAAATCATCAAGCTCTATCTTATCTTTTACAACCCATTTATGATACAAAGACACACCTATTTCTATAGGGATTCTTTTTATTACTTTCATATCGTACTTATCCCAAAAACCGTCTTCTATATTAAGTGCCAGAAGCGCAATGTCCAAGCTTCCGTTATCCAGTCTTTTTGATATGACATCCAGCTCCAAAATATTTACATTTATTTCATAACCGGAAAAAGTGTTCATTATATTAAGCACTGCCGGAGAAACAATCTTTTGTCTGGAAAGGGGCGAAAAAAATGCCACATTTATGGTGTTTTTTTCTTTTTTCCCCATTTCGCACATTTTTTCATATTCATATTCCAAGGTGGACACTATTTTTGAAAAATGCTCATAAGCGATTTTTCCGTTTTCCGTAAGATGAATGCTTCTGGTACTGCGTTCAAACAAAACAAAACCCATCTCTTTTTCAAGAAGGGCTATCTGCCTGCCAAAGGCCTGAGGTGTAATAAACATTTCCCTCGCCGCCTTTGAAAAACTTAATGTTTCCGCTGCTTTTATAAAATACTTGATTCTTTGATAATCCATTTAACCACCCTGACAAGATTTGTTTTCTTTCTATAATTATAACAAACTTTATCATGCTTAGATATAATCTGTCCAAGCACAGAGAATCACACGGCTTCTACAAATAAAATTATACCATCCCGAACAGTTAAGTCCTATTATAAAATTGTAATTTGGGAAAAATAAGAAATAAAAAAACGGAGACGGAGGGATTCGAACCCTCGTGCCCAAAAAGGACAAACGCATTTCGAGTGCGCCCCGTTATGACCACTTCGATACGTCTCCATAGCAAGAAACATTATATCATACTTTTTTGTATTTTAGCTATTTATTTTATTTTTTACTTTTCTTTTTTTAAGAAAATCAAATATAAGCCGCTTTTTACCTAAAAAGAAGGTTTTTAAAATTTTTAAATTTTTTTTGAAAAAACTATTGACTTATAATCGTTTCAATGATAATATTCTATAAACCTACTGATTTACTATGTTTAATATTTAATTAACGGAGGCTGATCTTATGAATTTTATTTTCAAAAATCTATTAAGACAAAACTATAGGAATGGCCGAATGTGTTGTTGTTTCTAAATTATTTTTGCTTACGACATTTTAGACAAACGGATTCGGAACAATTCAATGAAAAAGGATAATTATTACCGAATCAAAAAACTTATTAAAAATTAAAACAACAATACAAGAAAAGAGGTAATTAAATATGAGTAATTATAAATTTGAAACAAAACAGTTACATGTAGGCCAGGAAACACCGGATGCGGTTACAGACGCAAGAGCGGTACCTATTTACGCAACAACATCTTATGTTTTCCACGACAGTGCACATGCGGAAGCAAGATTCGGACTTGCTGATGCAGGTAACATCTATGGTAGACTTACAAACTCAACACAGGGAGTTTTTGAAGAAAGAATCGCAGCTTTGGAAGGCGGCGTTGCAGGACTTGCGGTAGCCAGCGGTGCAGCGGCAATTACATATGTAATAGAAGCCTTGGCTAAAGCCGGCGAACACATCGTTGCTCAGAAAACCATTTACGGCGGAAGCTCAAACCTTCTTGCTCACACACTTCCGCTTTACGGTATTGAATCAACATTTGTTGATATCCATAACATCAAAGAAGTTGAAGCAGCTATTAAACCGAATACAAAAGCAATTTACATCGAAACACTGGGCAATCCTCATTCGGATATTCCTGATATTGATGCACTTGCAGAGCTTGCACATTCAAAAGGACTTCCTCTTGTAATTGACAATACATTCGGTACTCCTTACTTTATCAGACCAATCGAACATGGTGCAGATATAGTAGTTCATTCAGCAACTAAATTCATTGGCGGTCACGGTACAACCCTTGGTGGTGTTATCGTTGATGCGGGAACATTTGACTGGGCAAAATCAGGTCGCTATCCTTGGATCAGCGAACCAAACCCAAGCTACCACGGTGTCAAATTCACAGAAGCTGCGGGTAAAGCTGCATTTGTGACATATATAAGAGCAATCTTGCTTAGAGATACAGGCTCAACAATTTCACCTTTTGCAGCATTCTTGCTTTTACAGGGAACAGAAACACTTTCTCTCAGACTTGAAAGACATGCGGAAAATACAAAGAAAGTACTTGAGTTCCTTAAGAACCATCCTAAGGTAGAGCACATCAACCACCCTGCTTTGGAAGGACATCCAAACCATGCCCTTTATGAAAAATATTTCCCAAACGGCGGCGCTTCTATCTTTACATTCGAAGTAAAAGGCGGCAAAGAAGAAGCATTTAAGTTTATTGATAACCTTGAGCTTTTCTCGCTCCTTGCAAATGTTGCGGACGTTAAGAGTCTTGTTATCCACCCTGCCAGCACTACCCATTCGCAGTTAACGGCAGAAGAACTTGAGGATGTGGGAATCAAGCAAAATACTGTTCGTTTATCAATCGGAACAGAGCACATTGATGATATTATCGCAGATCTTGAAAAAGGTTTTGCTGCAATATAACAAATCTAAATTCATTTTTAAATCTTTAAAAAACAAGAGCACCCAAAGGCTCATTTGCCGGGTGCTCTTGTTTTTTATGTAGTTATTATATATAGAAAAAAGCAATATATTAAACTAAAGTTTAAGGCTTAAATGTCTTGGAATTCCATCGTCCATGTAAGGAGTAACCTCACCTCTGATAAGCGGACGAAGGTAATCGATAAACTCCTCCGTTACGTTCGTTCCTTCATCACAAATCCAACCTTCCGGAACAACCTTTTCAAGGTTTGAAATACAATTGATATCATATGCGTCCGTTCCGCAAAGATATGGTTCATCGGACATACGATTTAATACTATCATCTTAGCTGTTTCTCCCGAGAATGATTTACGAACCGCAGCCGCACCTGCCGCATAAGCCTCATCCAAGTCGGTAGCAGATGCAAAATGAGATGCGCAACGTTGAAGAGTGTTGATTTCAACCGCTCTTGTAGTGCATCCAAACTTAGACTTAACCATATCCGCAAGGACTTTGGCAGCTCCCGCAAGTTGTGTATGACCAAAAGCATCCGTTCCCTCATTTGATTTTGCAATATCGCAAACGAATGTACCGTCTGCAAGCTTGATGCCCTCCGAAACCGCTATCAAAAGGGAATTTCTTTCTTTCAAAAGTGCATCTACTTTGTTTAAAAAGGCCTCGGTGTCAAAAGCTTTTTCCGGAAGATAAATCATATCCGGACCTGCACAATCAGAACCGCGGCTAAGAGCTGTGGCGCCTGTAAGCCAACCGGCATTTCTTCCCATTACTTCAACAATTGTAACTGTTTTACGTTCGTAAACAAGAGCGTCCTTAATAAGCTCTTTTGTAACCGTTCCGATAAATTTGGCAGCGCTGCCGAATCCCGGACAGTGGTCGGTTATCATAAGATCGTTGTCCACAGTTTTTGGAACACCGATAAAATGACACGCGTGACCGATTTTTTTTGCATAGTCGGATAATTTCTTTATGGTATCCATTGAGTCGTTACCGCCGATGTAGAAGAAATGTCCTACTTCAAGCTTGTCAATTACTTCAAAAATCTTTTTGTAGGTCTCTTCATCCTGCTCTATTTCAGGAAGCTTATAACGACAAGACCCAAGAAATGACGATGGTGTGCGTTTAAGCAGTTCTATATCCAGGCTTGATTTCACCTGGTCCGCCATATCCACATAGCGTTCCTTTAAAAGTCCCTGAATACCGTTAAGCATTCCGTAAACAATGCTATCGGGAAACTTGATATGGGCGGTTTCCACAACACCTGCAAGTGACGAGTTAATAGCGCAAGTCGGTCCTCCTGACTGACCTACAAGTATGTTTTTGTTTTCAGACATCTTCCTATTCTACGGCCAAGGCCGCTCTCCTTATGTTTCTTTTTATATGAATGCAGAAGCATTATATACTTTTATTCCATTTTTAATGTCGGAATCATATCCGCAAATTTCTTCATAACCTCAGAAATCTTGATGTTTTGCGGACAGACTTGTTCGCATTTTTTACATGCAACACATGCATCGGGATGCTTTGCCTTATCAATTGCAGCAAGACCCATAAGTGTCATGAAGTTAAGTTTTAAAAACATTTGGTCGTTATAAAGACCGATAAGACGAGGAATATCCAGTTCCTTTGTGCAATAGCTCGTGCAATAGCGACAGGCTGTACAAGGCACGGTTCCTTCCGCAATCATATCTTTTGCAACGGCGCAAACTTCTTTCATTTCAGCCTCATTTAAAGGCTCGTCCGTCTTGTATGTCTCGATATTTGCTTTCATTTGCTCCATATCGGACATGCCGGAAAGAGTCATGGTAACTTCCGGTATAGACTGCAAAAATCTAAATGCCATTTCCGTTACAGGTTTTCCTCTTAAGGCTGTAAGACGTTTTTCGTAAACCTCACTTACATTGGCAAGTTTTCCTCCGCGTAAAGGCTCCATTACCCAAACCGGAATATTGTATTTATTAATCAAATCAATTTTGCCCTTGGCATCTTGATAGAAATAATCAACATAGTTAAGCTGAATCTGGCAAAATTCCATATGAGGTCCGTATACTTTAAAGAATTTTTCCATTGTGGGAATCACACCATGTGCCGAAAAACCAAGGTGTTTAATGCGACCCAACTCTTTTTGTTTAACAAAATAATCAAGGATTCCAAACTTCGGATCAAGATATGCGTCCACGTTCATTTCGTTTACATTGTGAATAAGATAAAAATCAAAATAATCCATTTGGAGCTTTTCAAGCTGTTTCTCAAAAATCTCCTCTGCTTTTGGCATATTTGAAAGATCGTATCCCGGAAATTTGGTTGAAACGTAAAAACTGTCTCTTGGATAGCGTTTAAGCGCTTTGCCCACAACGATTTCCGACATTTCGTCATGATAACCCCAAGCCGTATCATAATAATTAACACCGTTTTTCATGGCATAATCAAACATTTCAAAGGTCTTTTCCTCGTCTATTTTTGAATTGTCGCCATCCAAAACAGGCAATCTCATGGTTCCGAATCCCAATGCTGATAACTCAATATCTTGAAATTTCTTGTAAATCATATAAAACCTCCTGTGGTTTTTTGACCTAAAATATACGCCCCATTTTAAGCCGACTCTGCTTATATTATAACAGAGATTTCCCTCAAAACATAACTAATAATTATTTTATTTTCAATGTTTTTAAATAAGTCTTTTGCTCATCGCTTATACGATAGCTTTCCACTGCCTTTTGAATTGTCTTGTTTTGAATCCATTTTTTCATGGATTTAGACTCAATTATCGGTATTATTGCATCATATTTCTTTGCAAGTGCTGTGGCAAAATACCAGGCAATCATCATATTTATATAATATTCTTCCGAATCTGCTTTTAATACTTCTTCAGCAAATTTGATGTCGAAATTTTCATCCAGATAAAAAGTCATTAACATACTTATTGCAAAACGCACTTCGTACGTATGCTTGCTTTTTATCCATCGTTTAATGTGAGGCAAAAGCTCTTTGGGATATTTCTTAAAAATCTTCGGCTTTAAAGAATCGCATGTTGCCCAGTTGTCCACATATGGAAGAAAGTCATCAAGAAGGCTTATGACCGTGTCAAAATCTTTGATATTTGAAATTATAAGCCCATGAAAATTATCTTCCTCATAAAAAACATGGGGAAGATTGTCTAAAAATTTTGATATATTTTTTTCTTTGTAAAAATCCCCCTTGTAGGAATTGCAATATTCTTTTGCAAACTTTTTAAGCTCGGGAGACCTCACTCCGATTATCTTGTCGGGATTTACAGTTGGCATAAGTTTTGAATGAAAAGCCTTATAGTCCTCGTCTTGCAAAGACATAAGTCCTTTTTGAATATCCGTTACGGCTTTT
>CACZQX010000184.1 GCA_902783445.1 uncultured Lachnospiraceae bacterium | reverse complement strand
TTTTTTCAATTTCTTTTTCATTTTTTCCTCCTCGTTTTTCGAAGCGCCAAAGCTGTATTTGTAGGTCGATGGTTCTGTTTGGCTGCTTCGATTATTTATAATAACCGAACTTCTCGGTTTTTATCTTGGTAACAATTTCAAATGTTTCCTGCATGTAACAAATACAATTATTATAAATACAACTGCTTTCACAAAATTAATTACGTTTAAATCAACTCCCATGACTGTCAAATCGTTTGACAAAAGAATGTACGTAAACGTTCCTATCAAAGCGCTCCTTATTTTTGATGACATTCCACCCGACAAAGGCATCCCGCCCAATATCAAACAGACCATTATATCCATTGAATAGCCGTTTCCGGTTCCTTTTCCTGCACTGTTCGACTTTGAAAGCAATAATAACGCGCCAATCGCGATTGTAACTCCAAATGCTATATAAGCAATTATTCTCCATTTTGTAACGTTTATACCGGATTGTTCGGCCGCCCTTTCGTTAGCTCCTATTGCCTTTGTATATTTTCCCAACCTTGTATATTTGAAAAAATATGTTGCAATCACTGCCACCAAAGCCATAACTATCACCACTACAAGTGTATAAACGCTTCTATCGTCAGGCCTTATACTTACATCCAGCTTTATTGAAGAGCTTCCAAGACTTTGCATTAACAAAAGCTGAATTCCTCCAAATACAAACATTAGGAATAAAGATGTTACAATCGAAGGCAAGCCAAGCCATGTGGCAACCGCACCGTTAAAAGCGCCGCAAAGAACAGCTATAATCAGCACAATCACGAATGCTGCTATTATTCCGATTGGACTGCCGATTTTATTTGTAATCAGTATCATTAATATCGCATATACGCCTACCTGTTGTCCGACTGATACATCCATATTTCCCGTGGAGTATATAAATACTGCCCCGAGAGATATTATTGCGAAAGGCGCTGCCAGCTGTAATGTCGAACTTAAGTTATAAAAAAGCTTATCTCCGCTGAACACAAGGAACAGAATAACCGTAACCACTAAACCCGAATATGCGGCAATGTCGTATGCGTGTGCTTTTAATCCCACGGACTTTTCTTTATTAGCCGTTTTTTCCATTTTCAGCCTCCTAAATCATATATTCTATGATGTCAGTTTCTTTCAAGTTTGCACTTCTTTCCAGTTCTCCGGATATTTTAAAATCTTTCATAATGATTATCTTGTCGCACATTCCGATTAGTTCTGACATTTCCTCACTTATCAATAAGATCGCTTTTCCTTCTTTTTTCATCTTTTCGATAAGCGAATACATAAACTGTTTAACACCTATATCCACACCTCTCGTCGGACAATCCATAATCAAAATATCAGAGTTTCTGGCCGTCCACTTTGCAAAAGATACTTTCTGTTTATTGCCCCCGCTCAAGCTGCTGACAAGCTTTTTTTCACTCTCGCACTTGATTCTGAAAGGCTCAATCTGGGCGAGTGCCAAGTCTCGTTCCTTTTTTGGAGATATATAACTGAATTTGGATATATCACTTAATGATGGCAAGGCAATATTCTCGCCAATTGTTCCATCCATTATCAATGCTTCCGTATCCCTGTTTTTTGATATATATCCCGCTCCGAGTCTAATGGCATTCAAAGGATTTAAAACATCTTTTCCGAAAAGCAATACTTTTCCTTTTGATATTTTTTCAATTCCAAAGGCTGCTCTTCCCACTTCGTGCATTCCACAAGAGCTTAAACCTCCAAGACCTATTATTTCGCCTTTATGAAGCTTAAAAGTTAGATCTTTTACATTGCCAAAAGATGCATTTATAAATTCGAGCGCTGTTTCATCAAGATGGTCGGCCTTGAAATCCGCTCTGTAATAAGCATCTCCGATTTCTCTTCCCACCATCATGTAACGAATTTTCTTTTCGGCATTATTTTCATCCATTTCTTCGCGATTTAAATGCCCGATTATTTCTCCGTCTCTCAGAACCGTCAAATAGCTGCACTGTTCCATTATTTCATCCATATCATGAGAAATAAATATTACACACTTACCCTCATCTTTCATTTGACGAATTAATTTATATAAAATTGTTCTTCCCTCATGAGAAAGTGCTGTGGTAGTTTCATCAAATATACAAACCTCAACATCTTTTGTCATGCATCTGACTATTTCAATAAGCTTTCTATCTTCAAACGTAAGCTTATCAAGGGAATCTGTTGCTTTTATATTTGTTATTCCGAGATTTTTAAGCATTTTAGCGGCTTCGTCATTGATTTTTTTCATGTTGACGATTCCGAATTTCGTAAACTCCTCAAATCTTCCGGCAAATATATTTTCGGCAACACTGCAACCACAAGCGGTATTGGCTTCCTGAAGGACCATTGCTATCCCGTGTTTTTGTGCTTCTGACATGCTCTCGGGTTTCCATTTTTTCCCTTTGAAATAAACTTCACCCGATGTTGCGGTCTGCATACCGGAAATAATGGATGTTACCGTGGATTTTCCGCTTCCGTTTTCTCCTATAAGTCCCCTGATTTCTCCGGCGAAAAACTTTAAGTTAACCTTTTTTAAGGCTTTAGTCTGTCCAAAATTTTTTGATAAATCTTTAACCTCTACCAATAAATCTCCAACCATTTTTTCTCCAATTCTAATACACATGAAATTAATTATTCTCGTTTGAGTAAACGTTTACTCAACTTGCTTTTCTTATTTTATATCTTCAAAATACATATTGTCAATATGTTTTTTCTTATTTTTAAAAATATACAATCTTAGTAAGTCACTTTTGCGGTAATTAGTGATTGATTGTGGTCATTTTGTTTTCCTTTCTCCACAAATCCTCAAAAGTCGCCCGGGCCACGTACCGGGATTTTATATCGTCAAAAAAAGGACAGGCATTTGCCTGTCCCTTAATTTTTGTTTTAAATTATTCTTCTACAGATTCAGTTACGTCTTCAACCACTTCTTCCACAGCTTCGGCTTCTGCCTCTTTGGCTGCTTTAGCCGCTGCTTCAGCTTCTGCACGTTCTCTTGCCTGTCTTTCTGCATTTTCTTTAATCCAGATATCAGAATCAAGTTTAACGTTTCTGTA
Organism: uncultured Lachnospiraceae bacterium; assembly: GCA_902783445.1. Taxonomy (GTDB): domain Bacteria; phylum Bacillota; class Clostridia; order Lachnospirales; family Lachnospiraceae; genus RUG12871. The sequence continues at coordinate 5,996 of CACZQX010000184.1, read as the reverse complement.
ACGTTTCATACCTGTACCTGCAGGAATCAACTTACCGATAATAACATTTTCTTTAAGACCGATAAGCGGATCAACCTTACCGCAAATAGCTGCTTCCGTAAGAACTTTTGTTGTCTCCTGGAATGAAGCGGCTGAAAGGAATGAGCTTGTTGCAAGAGAAGCTTTTGTAATACCAAGCATCTTCTGCTTACCTGTTGCAGGCTCTTTTCCTTCTGCAATAAGTTTTTCGTTAATTTCGTCAAAGTCAAGAACATCAACGCTTGTTCCCGGAAGAAGATCTGAATCTCCGGCTTCCTCAACTTCAATTTTCTTAAGCATCTGACGAACGATAACTTCAATATGTTTATCGTTGATATCAACACCTTGGAGTCTGTAAACTCTTTGAACTTCACGAAGCATGTAGTCCTGAACCGCTCTAACACCCTTAATCTTAAGAATATCATGTGGGTTAACGCTACCTTCTGTAAGTTCATCACCGGCTTCAATCATGTTGCCGTCGTGAATGTTCTTGTTGATACGTGATCCGTAAGGAATAAGGTATGCCTTGGAATCGCCTGTTTCAGGGTTTGTAACAACAACTTCACGTTTTTTCTTGGTCTCTCTGATTTCAACCTTGCCGCCAAACTCTGCGATAATAGCAAGACCCTTTGGCTTACGGGCTTCAAAAAGTTCCTCGACACGAGGAAGACCCTGTGTGATATCATCACCGGCTACACCACCGGCATGGAATGTTCTCATGGTAAGCTGTGTACCCGGTTCACCGATTGACTGAGCAGCGATGATACCAACAGCTTCACCAACCTGTACAGACTGGCCTGTTGCCATGTTTGCACCGTAACATTTAGCGCAGATACCTGTTTTTGACTTACATGTAAGGATAGTTCTGATCTTAACTGACTGTCTTTCCTCAACAACATTGCCTTTCTTATCAAGCTTAGGCTCAAGTACGGCTTCCGCACGTCTCGGAGTAATCATCTGATTAGCCTTAACGATAAGTTCGCCCGTTGCAAGTGAGTAAATATCCTCTGCAGCATATCTGCCTGTAATTCTATCTTTAAGTGATTCAATTACTTCTTCACCGTTCATGAAAGCTTTTACTTCCATAAATGGAATTTCTTTTCCTTCGGCACAGTCAACATCACGAATGATAAGTTCCTGTGAAACGTCAACAAGACGTCTTGTAAGGTAACCCGAATCGGCTGTACGAAGAGCGGTATCGGAAAGACCTTTTCTGGCACCATGGGCAGAAATGAAGTATTCCAAAATATCAAGACCTTCACGGAAGTTTGACTTGATTGGAAGTTCGATAGTCTTACCTGTTGTATCGGCCATAAGACCACGCATACCCGCAAGCTGTTTAATCTGCTGGTTAGAACCACGGGCACCGGAATCAGCCATCATGTAGATGTTGTTGTATTTATCAAGTGTATTAAGAAGTGCGCTTGTAACTTTGTCATCGGCATCTCTCCATACAGATACAACCTGCTGATATCTTTCGTTTTCGGTTGTCATACCACGCATATGGTTCTTTTCGATTTGTTCAACCTGAGCTTCAGCATCTTTAATAATCTGTTTCTTTTCTTCCGGTACGGTCATATCGGAAATAGAAACCGTAAGAGCCGCTCTTGTTGAATATTTGTAACCCATGCTCTTGATGTTATCAAGGATTTCGGCTGTTGCTGTAGCCGCATGAGTGTTGAATGTCTTTTCAAGAATCTTCTTAAGCTCTTTCTTGCCAACGTGTTTGTCGACTTCGAGTTTTAAGTAATCCTCGTCTGTTTCTCTCTTAACGAAACCAAGATCCTGAGGAATGATTTCGTTGAAGATAAGACGACCGAGTGTAGCCTCGATTACGCCCGTAACTTCTTTTCCTTCAGGAGTTTTAACCGTTCTCTTAACATGAATTGTTTCATGAAGAGAAATAACTCCGTTTTCGTAAGCAAGAATAGCCGAGTTGATTCCATCGAAATATTTCTGAGCAAAAAGGCTTCTGAGTGTGGTAACGATAATTCTGTTTCTTTCAGGATCAACGTTAACTCTTACATACTCGTCCATTCTGTTAGGTGAAAGAGCAGGGTCTTTCTTAATCTGAGCAGCAGTAGCCTTCTTTATCTTATCGAATGCTTTTTCAGCTTCTTCTATTGTTGCAAATTCAGCAACAACCTTATCTTCGATTTCTTTATCTCCCGTAAAGTCAGGATATTTTTTCATTGTAAGATAGTAGATACCAAGTACCATATCCTGTGAAGGAACGGCAACAGGTGCACCATCCGAAGGTTTAAGCAAGTTGTTAGGGGAAAGAAGTAAAAATCTACATTCTGCCTGTGCTTCAACCGAAAGTGGAAGATGGACAGCCATCTGGTCACCGTCGAAATCGGCGTTGTAAGCTGTACATACAAGAGGATGAAGCTTAATTGCTTTACCTTCTACAAGGATTGGCTCGAAAGCCTGAATACCAAGTCTGTGAAGTGTCGGGGCACGGTTAAGCATAACCGGATGTTCTTTGATAACTTCTTCCAAAACATCCCAAACTTCGCCTTGGAGTCTTTCTACCATTTTCTTTGCATTTTTGATATTGTGTGCTGTTCCGTTGTTAACGAGCTCTTTCATAACAAAAGGTTTGAAAAGCTCGATAGCCATTTCTTTAGGAAGACCGCACTGGTAAATCTTAAGTTCCGGACCTACAACGATAACCGAACGACCTGAGTAGTCAACACGCTTACCGAGCAAGTTCTGACGGAATCGGCCCTGTTTACCCTTTAACATGTCTGATAAAGACTTAAGAGCTCTGTTACCCGGGCCTGTTACGGCACGTCCGCGACGACCGTTATCAATAAGAGCATCAACAGCTTCCTGAAGCATACGTTTTTCATTTCTGATAATGATTTCAGGTGCTCCAAGTTCGATAAGACGACGAAGTCTGTTATTTCTGTTGATGATTCTTCTGTATAAATCATTTAAATCACTTGTTGCAAAACGTCCACCGTCAAGCTGTACCATAGGACGAAGATCCGGTGGAATAACAGGAAGTACTTTAAGAATCATCCATTCAGGTTTGTTGCCCGATGCTCTGAATGCTTCAACTACTTCAAGTCTTTTAACGTTTTTAGCCTTTTTCTGGCCTGTTGCATCTTGAAGACTTTCTTTTAATTCTTCCGAAAGTGCATCAAGGTCGATTGAGCTTAAAAGCTCATCGATAGCTTCGGCACCCATACCTACTCTGAATGCCTTATCGCCGAATTCTTCAACCGCATCTCTGTATTCTTTTTCTGAAAGAACCTGTTTGTATTGAAGCTTTGTTTCACCTGCGTCAAGTACAATGTAAGATGCGAAATAAAGTACTTTTTCAAGTGTTCTCGGAGAAAGGTCCAAAATAAGACCCATTCTGCTTGGGATACCTTTGAAGTACCAAATGTGAGATACCGGAGCAGCAAGCTCGATGCTACCCATACGGTCACGACGAACGCTTGCTTTTGTAACCTCAACACCACAACGGTCGCAGATTACGCCTTTGTATCTTACTTTTTTATATTTACCGCAATGACATTCCCAGTCCTTGCTTGGTCCGAATATTTTTTCGCAGAATAAACCGTCTCTTTCCGGTTTAAGAGTTCTGTAGTTAATGGTTTCCGGCTTTGTTACTTCGCCTCTTGACCATTCCCTGATTTTTTCAGGAGATGCCAAGCCAATTCTTATTTTATCAAAAGTCATTGGCTGATATGTTGATTTCTGTTCTGTCATCTAGTACACTCTCCCTTCTAAAACTCTTCGTCCATTTCGCCTTCAATGTCTGCAACATCTTCAGCGTCTTCAACTATGTCCGCATCATCAACACCTACAAGTTCACCATCCTGGAATTCCTGTGTCTGGTAACCTGCAGCTGCCAAATCTTCCTGCTGTTTTGCATAGTCTACGTTATTTATCATTGCTTTGTATTCAGTTTCACCATAGTCGATGTTTTCAACCATTTCAACTTCCGTATCATCCTCTTTAAGGACTTTTACGTCAAGACCCAGTGACTGAAGTTCTTTAAGCAATACCTTGAATGATTCAGGAATACCCGAATCAGGAATGTTTTCACCCTTGATGATTGCTTCGTATGTCTTAACACGTCCAACAACATCATCGGACTTAACCGTTAAGATTTCCTGAAGAGTATAGGATGCACCGTAAGCTTCAAGAGCCCAAACTTCCATTTCACCGAAACGCTGTCCACCGAACTGAGCTTTACCACCCAGCGGCTGCTGTGTTACGAGTGAGTACGGACCGGTTGAACGAGCATGAATCTTATCATCAACCAAGTGGTGAAGTTTAAGATAATGCATGTGTCCGATAGTTACAGGGCTGTCGAAGTATTCACCTGTTCTACCGTCACGAAGTCTTACTTTACCGTCTCTTGAAATAGGAACGCCTTTCCACTCTTTTCTGTGATCAAGGTTATCCTCCAAGTATTTTAATACTTCCGGAAGAAGTTCTTTTCCGTGTTTTTTCTTAAATTCATCCCACTCAAGATTTACATAGTCATTTGCAAGATCGAGAGTGTCCATGATATCAAACTCGTTTGCACCGTCAAATACAGGTGTTGCAATGTTAAAGCCAAGGGCCTTAGCTGCAAGCGAAAGGTGAATTTCAAGCACCTGTCCGATGTTCATACGAGAAGGAACACCAAGTGGGTTAAGAACGATATCAAGCGGGCGTCCGTTTGGAAGGAATGGCATGTCTTCTACAGGTAAAATACGGGAAACAACACCCTTGTTACCGTGACGGCCGGCCATCTTATCACCGACTGAAATCTTTCTTTTCTGTGCAATATAAATTCTAACTGCCTGGTTTACGCCCGGCGCAAGTTCATCACCGTTTTCTCTTGTAAATACCTTAGCATCAACAACGATACCGTATTCACCGTGAGGTACTTTAAGTGATGTATCTCTTACTTCACGTGCTTTTTCACCGAAAATAGCACGAAGAAGTCTTTCTTCGGCTGTAAGTTCGGTTTCACCCTTAGGTGTAACTTTACCAACCAAGATATCCCCTGCACGAACTTCGGCACCAATTCTGATGATACCGCGCTCATCAAGGTCTTTTAAGGCATCATCACCAACACCCGGAACGTCTCTTGTAATTTCTTCAGGTCCGAGTTTCGTATCACGTGATTCCGATTCGTATTCTTCTATATGAACCGATGTGTAGACATCGTCCTGTACAAGTCTTTCACTGAGAAGTACAGCATCTTCGTAGTTGTAACCTTCCCAAGTCATGAAACCGATGAGAGGGTTTTTACCAAGTGCTATTTCACCGTTTGATGTTGAAGCACCGTCAGCAATAACCTGACCTTTTTCAACTCTTTCGCCTTTGTCGACGATTGGTCTTTGGTTATAGCAGTTTGACTGGTTACTTCTTGCAAACTTAATGAGTCTGTATGTTTCCAAAAGACCGTCATCTTCTCTGATTGCGATCTCGTTTGATGTTACTCTTTCAACAATACCGCCTGCTTTTGCAAGTACGCAAACGCCGGAGTCGGCAGCCGCTTTAACTTCCATACCGGTACCGATAACAGGTGCTTCCGTTGTAAGAAGAGGTACTGCCTGACGCTGCATGTTGGAACCCATGAGGGCACGGTTAGCATCATCGTTTTCAAGGAAAGGAATCATTGATGTTGCAACGGAGAATACCATCTTAGGAGAAACGTCCATAAGGTCGATGGTTCTCTTCTTGAACTGTGATGTTTCCTCTTTAAAACGTCCGGAAACGTTTTCGTTGATGAAATGACCTTTTTCATCCAATGGCTCGTTAGCCTGAGCTACGATGTAGTTATCTTCTTCATCAGCTGTAAGATATACAACTTCGTCTGTAACTACAGGATTTTCAGGGTCTTTCTTGTCAACTTTTCTGTATGGAGCTTCAATGAAGCCATATTCGTTAATTCTTGCATAAGAAGCAAGTGAGTTGATAAGACCGATGTTAGGACCTTCAGGTGTCTCGATAGGACACATTCT
>CACZQX010000183.1 GCA_902783445.1 uncultured Lachnospiraceae bacterium | reverse complement strand
GGATGTATCCCAAGGCACGACCGTTACGTTGCATCCCGCTTTGTTTAAGGAACGCACAATATTAAGCTTGATGCCGCAATCAATGGCAACAACATTGTATTTAGGATTTGATGTAGGTGAGCGCCAAGTCTCTTTGGTGCTGACCTTTGCAACGGCGTCTGTTTCCGACAGCCATGCCTCTAAGCGTTTAAGGCCTTCTTCAAGGCTTACGCTTGCATCACAAATAAGAGCTTTACAACTACCGTAATTTCTTATTTTTCTGGTTAAAGCTCTTGTATCTATGCCGTAAACACCGGCAATATCAAACTTCTTCATAACCGCAGACAAGGTTTTGCAGCTTCTGAAGTTTGATGGAAAATCGTTGTATTCCCTAACAATCATGGCTGAAATTGTAGGTACTTCCGTTTCGTAATCGTCATTGTTCATGCCGTAATTGCCGATAAGCGGATATGTCATAACCACCGCCTGATATGTGTAGGAAGGATCGGATAAGATTTCCTGATATCCCGCCATGGAAGTATTGAATACGATTTCAGCAAACTTCTCGCTGTCCGAGCCAAAGCCGTAGCCTAAGTATTCACTTCCGTCTTCCAAAATAATTTTTTTCGTAAAATCATTTTTCATAAAAACTGACATCCTTTATATTTTAGTGTTATTTGGTTTACATAAATCATAATCTAACATACTGCTTTTTATAAATGTTACAGCATATTATACTAATTATTCAACCGGGTATTTGTTATCAAAACATGCCTTGCAAATCGGCAAATCCCCGGTCATTTCATGCAAGTCTTCTATGCTCATATATCCCAAAGAATCAGCACCGATATGCTTTCTTATCTCCTCTGTTGAATGGGAGCTTGCTATAAGCTGCGAATTGTCCGGAACATCCGTGCCGTAATAACATGGATAAAGGAAAGGCGGCGAACTTATTCGCACATGAACTTCCTTGGCACCGGCTTTTTTAAGCATCTTTATAAGATTTGCAATAGTAGTACCGCGCACAATGGAATCGTCTATAAGCACAATTCTTTTGCCCTTAACCACAGGCGCAATTACATTAAGCTTTGTATGTACTGCCGACTCGCGCTCCTCTTGAGTCGGTTTTATAAATGTTCTTCCCACATAGCTGTTTTTGTGGAAGACAATACCAAAAGGAATTCCCGATTCCTTGGAATAGCCCACAGCCGCCGTAATTCCCGAATCCGGAACACCGGCAACCAAATCCGCTTCCACCGGATAACGTTTGGCAAGGGCACGACCGCCGTTTATTCTGGCATCGTAAACATTGATACCGTCCATATATGAATCAAGGCGTGCAAAGTAAATGTATTCGAAAATACAATGCGCCTTTTTATCTGATTTGTAGTATTCGGAATGAAGTCCATCCTTTGAAATGGTGAGGATTTCACCCGGTTCGATATCACGAACAAATTCCGCTCCCACGGCATCCAAAGCACAACTTTCCGACGCAAGCACATATGTGTCATCGATTTTTCCCAGGCACAATGGCTTAAGGCCGTGTGGATCGCGCACCGCAATCATCTTTCTCGGACTCATGATTAAAAGGGCATAACCGCCTTTAATCTTTGCCATGGTATTTATAACCGCTTCTTCTATGCTTTCGGTATGTGCTCTTTCCTTTGCTATATAGTAAGCAATGGCCTCCGAATCCGTTGTGCCGCGGAAAATCGCTCCGATTGACTGAAGTTCGTTTCTTATTTCTTCGCAATTTATGATATTTCCGTTGTGGGCAAGGGCCAAGGTACCTTTAAGATAGTTAAGTACCAGTGGCTGAGCATTTTCCACGCTGCTAAATCCGGTGGTGGAATAACGCACATGTCCGATACCTATATTGCCGTTAAGCTTAGCCAATGTTTCGTTGTCGAAGACCTCGCTTACAAGGCCCATTTCCTTGTGATGACAAACATTACCGAAAGGACCGTTTGTATCGCAAAGAGCCATGCCCGCCGACTCCTGGCCTCTGTGTTGCAGCGCCATAAGTCCAAGGTATATAGAGTAAGAAATATTGTTGGTGTTCGAGCTCCAAATGCCAAACACGCCGCATTCTTCATGGAGTTTATCGTTAATCATTATCTTTTCCCTCATTAGCGTACTCAAGCTGCCATGCAGCTTCGCATACAGTTCGATTCCGCTCAAAAGAAGGCACTTCGAGAATATCTCAAAGCGCCTTTGCTTTATACATTAATTTCACTGTTTAAACCAAGGATATCTTTATTTGCATCCTGAATTGGTTTTATTACTTCATTTAAAAATCTTTCAACCTGCATTGAAGCACATCCCGTATAATCCGCAGGATTCGTCTTTGCTTCAAGCTCTTCACATGAATAATTGAAGTTTTCGTTTGCCGCAATAAGTTCCAAAAGGTTGTTGTCCTTACCTTCTTCTTTAACGGCTTTTCCCGCTTCCATTGAAAGAGTTCTGATTACTTCGTGGAGTTCCTGACGATCGCCGCCGTCTTTAACGGCATCCATCATAATGTTTTCCGTTGCCATGAAAGGAAGCTCACTCTTAAGTCTCTTTTCGATAACTTTAGGATAAACAACAAGTCCGTCGGTAACATTGATACATAAATCAAGGATTCCGTCAATGGCAAGGAAACCTTCCGGAATGGAAAGTCGTTTGTTTGCGGAATCATCAAGTGTTCTTTCAAACCACTGTGTTGCTGCAACAAGTGCAGGATTAAGTGCATCCAATATAACATAGTTTGAAAGTGAAGCGATTCTTTCGCTACGCATAGGGTTACGTTTGTAAGCCATTGCGGATGAACCGATCTGGTTCTTTTCAAAAGGTTCTTCAACTTCTTTTAAATGCTGTAAAAGACGAATATCATTACTCATCTTATGAGCTGTAACCGCAATATTTGCAAGAACGTTAAGTACACGCATATCAACTTTTCTTGAATATGTCTGACCGCTTACGGCATAACATTCTTTAAAGCCCATTTTTTCGGCAATTTTTTCATCAACCTTTTTAACTTTTTCCCAATCGCCGGCAAAAAGTTCAAGGAAGCTTGCCTGTGTACCTGTTGTACCTTTTGAACCTAAAAGCTTGAGACTGCCCTGAATATAATCAAGGTCGTCCAAATCCATTGCAAAATCCTGTAACCAAAGTGTGGCGCGTTTACCAACGGTTGTAGGCTGTGCCGGCTGAAAATGAGTAAAGGCAAGGGTTGGCAAATCCTTATGCTCATTTGCGAATTTTGCAAGTTTATCAATAACATTAACAAGCTTTGTTCTGACAAGCTTGAGTGCTTCGTTCATTACGATAATATCCGTATTGTCACCAACATAACAGCTTGTGGCGCCAAGATGAATAATACCTTTAGCCTTAGGACACTGAAGTCCGTAAGCGTAAACATGACTCATAACGTCATGACGTACAATCTTTTCACGAGCTTTGGCTTCTTCGTAGTTAATATCATCAACATGAGCTTTCATTTCGTCAATCTGCTCCTGTGTGATTTGAGTAAGGCCAAGCTCCATTTCGCTTTCGGCAAGGGCAATCCAAAGTCTTCTCCAGGTTTTAAACTTCATGTCCTGTGAGAAAATGTACTGCATTTCCTTGCTTGCATATCTTTCCGAAAGAGGGCTGATATATCTGTCTGTTCCCATATTATTCTCCCAATTCTTTTTTAATTCTTGAAAATACTTCTTCGTATGCTTCTTCTACGCCACCGAGGTCACGTCTGAAACGGTCTTTATCCATTTTCTCGTTTGTTTTAACATCCCAAAGACGGCATGTATCCGGTGACATTTCATCAGCAAGAATAATCTGATCATGGTAACGACCAAATTCGATTTTGAAATCGATAAGTTTAAGACCGCAGTCAAGATAAATCTTTTTGGCGATTTCGTTAACTTTGAAAGCATATTTCTTGATTGTTTCGATTTCTTCCCATGTTGCAAGCTCAAGTGCCACTGCAAAGTATGCATTGATAAGCGGATCGCCGAGTTCATCGTTTTTGTATGAAAATTCGATTGTAGGCTCTTTGAATTCTTTACCTTCAGGAACGCCGAGGCGTTTTGAAAAGCTGCCTGCCGCAACGTTTCTTATAATAACTTCAAGTGGAACAATAGAAACTTTTTTAACAGCTGTATCCGTTGGGCTGAGTTCTTCTACCAAGTGAGTAGGAACACCGTTTTTTTCGAATACTTTGAAAATAAGGTTTGACATCTGGTTATTGATAACACCTTTGCCCGAAATAGTACCTTTTTTCTCACCGTTGAATGCTGTTGCATCATCTTTGTAAGAAACGATTAAGATGTCTTCATCGTCTGTTTTGAATACTTTCTTTGCTTTTCCTTCATATAACTGTTCTCTTTTTTCCATTGTTACACTCCTTTTTTCTACTAATTCATTATCTATACAATAATCAGCCTAAAACTTTTAAGTCTTAAGCTGATTATAATTGAAATACTATTATCTTACAATAAGAGCTTCTCTTTCAGCACCTACCGAAACATATTCAACAGGGCATCCGACTGCTTTTTCAATATAGTTTACATAATCCTGAGCAGCCTTTGGAAGATCTTCAAATTTACGACATTTTGAAATGTCTTCGTTGAAACCATCAAGGTATTCATAAATAGGTTTTGCGATTTCGAGTTCGTGTCCGTATGGGAAACGATCGACTCTCTTGCCGTTTACTTCATATGCCACGCATACAGGAATCTTATCAAAGTATGAAAGAACATCAAGCTTTGTAAGAGCAATGCTGTCGGCACCCTGCATCATTACACCGTATTTAGAAGCAACAACATCAAAGCCGCCTACTCTACGAGGTCTGCCTGTTGCAGCACCGTACTCACCGCCGGCTTCACGAAGTTTATCGCCTTCTTCATCAAACATTTCGCAAGTGAAAGGACCTTCACCTACGCAACTTGAATAAGCCTTCATGATACCTACTACTTTATCGAGTTTTTTACCCGGAATACCGGCACCAACCGTTGCATAGCCCGCAATTGTTGATGATGATGATGTATATGGATAGATACCGTAATCAATGTCACGAAGTGCACCCAGCTGTGCTTCAAACATAACGTTTTTGCCTTCTTCTGCAGCATCATGCAAAAAGTGCGTTGTATCGCAAACATACTGTTTGATTTCATTTCCGTACTCTTCGAGATATTTAACCATATCTTCGACTTTAATAGGCTCTGCTTTGTAACCGTTAACGATCATTAAGTTTTCCCACTCAACGATACCTTCAAGTCGTTTTTTGGTTGTTTCCATATCGAAAAGATCGGCCATTTTTAGGGCCTTCTTCATATATTTATCTGAATAAATCGGAGCGATACCTCTTCTGGTTGAACCAAATTTGGCATCTGCAAGACGTTCCTCCTCAAGGCAGTCTCTAAGAACATTGTAAGGCATTGTAATAACAGCCCTATCACTGATTTTAAGATTATCTTTTGTTATTTCTATTCCCTTATCACGTAATGATTTAAGCTCACCGCAAAGATGCTTGATATCAACAACCATGCCCGGTCCCATAACGTTAACCGTTTTAGGATTTAAAATACCGGATGGAAGTAAATTAAGAATAAATTTACCTCTATCATTGATAACCGTGTGTCCGGCGTTATTACCACCTTGATATCTTACAACGACATCAAAGTTGTTGCTGAAGTAGTCCACCATACGGCCTTTTCCTTCATCGCCCCAGTTGATTCCGACAATTGCCATTAACATATTTTTATTTCCTCCATTTT
>CACZQX010000182.1 GCA_902783445.1 uncultured Lachnospiraceae bacterium | reverse complement strand
GGCGATCGTTGGAAAATGACAAACCCAATGCCTGAAGGCGTTAAAAAATTAGTTGTTAAAGACTTACATGATATAGAAGCAAACGCAAAAGAAGTGGATTTCTGCTTCTCAGCCGTTGATATGACAAAAGAAGAAATCAGAGCTTTCGAAGATGCTTATGCAAAAACAGAAACACCTGTTGTTTCAAACAACTCAGCTCATAGATGGACACCTGATGTTCCTATGGTTGTACCTGAAATCAACCCTGAACATATCGAGGTTATCAAATATCAGAGAGAACGTCTCGGTACAAAGAAAGGTTTTGTAGCAGTTAAACCTAACTGCTCAATCCAGAGCTACACACCTGCACTTCACGCTCTTAAAGAATTCGGACCAAAGCTTGTTGTTGCCACAACATATCAGGCAATCTCAGGTGCCGGCAAAACTTTCAAAGAATGGCCTGAAATGCTCGGAAATATCATCCCTTACATCGGCGGTGAAGAAGAAAAGAGCGAGCAGGAACCACTCAGACTTTGGGGTAAAATCGAAGACGGCGTTATCAAAAAAGCAGAAGGCCCTGTTATCACAACACAGTGCATCCGCGTTCCTGTTGAAAACGGTCACACAGCTGCTGTATTCGTAAACTTCGAGAAAAAACCTACTAAAGAAGAAATCATCGACAGATGGGTTAACTTCAAAGGCGTACCTCAGGAACTTGACCTTCCTAGCGCTCCAAAGCAGTTTATCCAGTACCTTGAAGATGACAATCGTCCACAGGCAGTTCTTGACCGCGACTATGAGCACGGCATGGGCGTATCTATGGGACGTCTTCGTGAAGACACGGTATTTGATTACAAATTCGTTGGCCTTTCACACAACACCGTAAGAGGTGCCGCAGGCGGTGCAATCTTACTTGCTGAGCTTCTTACAGCAAAAGGATATATTGAAGCTAAATAATATATAAAATGTAAAAACCCGGAATTTCTCCGGGTTTTCGTTAATTAATAATCAAAAGAAATATTATTTTACTCATTTAAAGAATTGCTTAAATCTACAATTATTTTAAGCATAAAAACTACATATTCAGGTGGCTTTCGAACCCCTTGTTCCCAATGGGCAAGGGTCCCTTTTGGAATCTTAAATAATTCGGCAAACTTTGCTTGCGACAAACCGGTAGACATACGTATCTCTTTAATTGTCAACGGAATCACCACCCTTTATTTTCAATCCATTGCTTTGGGGTCATTATAAAGCGACCTCGTGCACTTCTAACCGATTGGAATTCCAATCGGTTAAAATTCGGATTGTGTAATTCTTCCCAAACTGCAAGAAAATCAACGGTTGTGTATGAACTCAACCAATTTGTTATTACAAGTCTGGGATCTTCTATGTTTTTGTATTTTGCAATATCCGTTAAACTTAAATAGGCATTTTCGTCGATTATATCCCCAATAACTCTTATATCCAATCCGTTTGCATTAATACTTGATGTTGATGACATTTTTACCTCCAAATTTTATTATATAAAAATTATATACCAATGATATACAATGTTCAATTTCTTTTTTTATGAAAAACTTGCCCCAAAAAAGGTACTTCAAAGCGCCTGATATGCTACACATATATAAAAATTATTAGCTATGGAGAATAGGGAAATTTGAAAAAAAGAAAAATACTATTGAGAAAAAATAGAAAAAAGGTACTTGACAGAGACTAAGTAATTAGAATTTCTTATAGAAAGATTTCAGAAATATGTTATAATAAGTTGTTGGCAAATTCTTGCCTGCAACTTATTTTATATTGTAGCGCTACGGGGGAGACCACGGCGCGAACGAATCTAAGAAACGGAGCAGAAAATGGCGAAATTTCAAGAAGGTAAAGAAAAAACTATTGATGATGTTATAAAAGAACTCGGTCTGGAAGAAGTTCACTATGACGGTGATGACTTCGACGAAGATCCGGATAAGGATTTTAACGATCCATATGAGGAGACTTATAACAGACTTAAGAAAAACATAAACAAGCGCAACGAACAAAAAGACAGAGATTCTCTTCGTGCGGCCGCAAGACGCGAAAATGCAAATCGCGAAGTTATGCGAGATATCGACAGAGCTGCTAAGAAAAAAGCGGAATCGGGCTACAAAGGTCTTATTGATGATGAGTTTGATGACGAGCGTAACGAAAGCTTCAGAATCGACCTTGATATCGATGCGGTTAATGACAT
>CACZQX010000181.1 GCA_902783445.1 uncultured Lachnospiraceae bacterium | reverse complement strand
TTAAGACCACGGGAATAAAATTATCGGCGTATTTTCCTGCCGCTAAAATTGCTTGGTTGTTGGAAAACACAAAAGATGCAAAGGAAATGGCCCAAAAAGGAAAGGTCTGCATGGGTACCATGGATTGCTATTTAATCTACAGACTCACACATGCAAAAAGTTATCTGACAGACTACTCAAATGCGGGAAGAAGCCAGCTATTTGATATCAGAAAGCTTAGTTGGGATAAAAAAATTTGCGATTTGTTTGGCATCGATATAAATGCCTTGCCTAAGGTTTTGGATTCCAATGCATGCTTTGGATACACGGATTTTGAGGGGCTTTTTTCAGAGGAAGTTCCTATCTGCAGTGTTATGGGAGACAGTAACGCCGCCTTGTTCGGACAAAGATGTCTTGAGGAAGGTCAGGCAAAAGCAACCTACGGAACAGGCTCATCCATAATGATGAATATAGGTGAAAGGGCGGTTTACAGCAAACACGGTCTTACCACATCACCGGCATGGGCAATAGACGGAAAGCTAAACTACGTTCTTGAAGGAAATCTAAACTATACGGGAGCGGTTATCAGTTGGCTTAAGAACGATTTGGAACTTATAAAAGATCCTTCCGAAACGGAAAGCTTGGCAAATGCGGCAAACAAGGATGATTCCTTGTATTTGATACCCGCATTTACGGGGCTTGGAGCACCTTATTGGAATCCGAAGGCCAAAGCTTCCATAACGGGCATGGACAGAACAACGAAAAAAGCCGAGATAGTAAGAGCTGCCTTGGAATGCATCGCTTATCAAATTAATGATATAATAAGAGCAATGAATAAGGATTCGGATATAGCTTTAAGTCGCTTGAAAGTGGACGGAGGACCGACAAAAAACGCATATCTTATGCAGTTTCAGGCGGATATATCAAACTGCTTGGTGTTGGCATCCAACGAAGAAGCTCTTTCGGGCATAGGTGTGGCATATATGGCAGGAATGGCTGTGGGACTCTGGGATGAGAAAGTATTTGAAAAGCAAAAATACACAAGCTATTCGACCAAAATGGATAAAGAGACGGCGCAAAGAAAGTATTCGGGCTGGAAAGCTGCGCTGGCTTTAAATGCCAAGGAGTAAATATAAAAAAAGAGGAGAAAATAATGAGTAAACACGGTATGGTAAAGGCTGTAGGAAGTCATTTTGAGTATGAGGACGGAAACTACTTTTATCCTTTCGGAACCACGATTTATGCACTGGCTCATCAAAGTCCGGAGCTGATAGAAGAAACAATGAGAAGCTTGGAAAAATCGCCGTTTAACAAGGTTCGCATGTGTGTGTTCCCAAAACACTATCAATTCAACGACAACGAGCCTTTGTTCTATCCATTCGAAAAAAACGAGGACGGCAGCTGGAATCCGGGCAGGCCCGTTAAGGAATATTGGGAAAATTTGGAAAGTGTCATAAAACGCTTGGACGATATGGAAATTCAGGCGGATTTGATTTTGTTTCATTCCTACGATAGTTGGGGCCTTGCGACCATGGGCATGGAAAAGAACTTGAAATACCTTGATTATTGCATAAAACGTCTTGGAAAGCTTGATAATGTTTGGTGGTCGCTTGCAAACGAATACGATTTGCTTTTGTCGGAAATAAGCGAAGAAAATTGGTATGAGATAGAAGAATTTGTTGCAAAAAACGACACAAGAGGACATTTGATTTCAAATCATAATTGCTTTTTGCTATGGGATGTTTCGAGAAAAAACATCAGCCATGGTTCTTATCAAATAAAATGCCTTGCAAATGTGGGAGATGATGTAAGAAAATTCAATAAGCCGATATGCGTGGATGAATGTTGCTATGAGGGAAATATTCCGTTTTCTTGGGGCAATTTGTCGGCTGAGGAAATGACTGCAAAATTCTGGCAGGCTATTGCAAGCGGTGCCTATTGTACGCACGGTGAAACTTTCCTTGATGAAAATGATATTCTTTGGTGGTCAAAGGGTGGCAAACTAAAGGGAAAATCTCCGGAGAGAATAGGCTTTTTAAGAAACATTGTTGAAGAGTTTAACAAGCCTTTGCTGCCTTTTAAACCAAGAGGAGACGAGTTTTTTGACAATCTTCCCGACGAAGTAAGAAGAGATTTTGACAAAGCGCCTTCGGGACGCAGCTTCGGTATTGCAATTTCAAGACAAGATCACGACGCAAATGTGTTGATGTCCGCCTTTGAACACGATTACAGAGCTGAGTCGGAAGACAAGTCCGTGATTTTAAAATACTATTATCAGCGTTGTCAGGCAGAAGACAATTTCCGCCTACCGGAAAATAAAAAATACAATATCGAAATAATCGACACATGGAATATGACAAGAACATTGGCTTATAAAGAGCAAAGCGGAAAAGTAAAGATAAAATTGCCGGGAAGAGCTTATATGGCCGTTCTGGCGAGGGAATGTTAGAGAGGGCGGAACCATACACTGGGATTGGAGATTTGTTTTTTTAAATGAAAAACAAAGCGAATATAATACTTTGCGTACTATCAGGAATTTTATAAAAATATATCTTGCGTACTATTGGAAATTTTTGTTATAATTATCTTGCGTACTATAGGAGGTTGTATGATTAAACGTAAGATATATCAAAAGATTCTTGATTGGAAGAAAACGACTAACGGAAAAAAAGCACTGCTGATAGAGGGTGCAAGGCGAATCGGAAAATCAACCGTTGCGGAAGAATTTGGAAAAAACGAATATAAATCATACATAATCGTTGATTTTAACGTGGCCGGTAAAAAAGTCCTTAGTAGTTTTGACAATTTAAATGATCTTGACATTTTTTTTCAAACTCTATCGTTGGAATACAATACCAGATTATATAATCGTGAGTCATTGATTGTTTTTGATGAAATTCAGAAGTTTCCAAAGGCAAGGGAAGCGATAAAATATCTCGTGGCCGACGGTCGCTACGATTATATAGAAACGGGTTCTTTGATATCTATTAGAGAGAACGTTGAAAATATAACTATTCCATCGGAAGAGAGAAAGTTAAAAATGTACCCATTGGATTTTGAAGAATTCATGATTTATATGGGAGAGGAATTACTTGTTGAATATATAAAAGACTGTCATAAAAAAAGATTTCCGTTGGAGCGTGAGCGACACAATAAAGCAATGCATCTGTTTAAGGAATACATCCTCGTAGGCGGTATGCCACAGTCGGTTATTGCTTTTAAGGAAAACGGAAGAGATTTTTATGCTGCAGATATTGAAAAACGTGATATCTTGGAACTATATCGTGATGATATCAAAAAAGCAACAAAACGATATAATTCGAGAGTATCGGCAATTTTTGAGAATATTCCGGGATATTTATCAACACATGAGAAAAAGGTTGTGTTAAGCAAAATTGAGTCAGGTGCAGTATTTGACAGATATGATGAACCACTTTTTTGGTTGGAAGATTCAATGATTTGCAATCTGTGTTACAAGTGCAATGATCCAAATGTCGGAATGGCATTAAATAAAAATGAATCAGCGGTAAAGTGCTACATGGGAGATACGGGTCTTTTGGTAAGCCATGCCTTTGCTGAAAACGAGATAACGGAACAAGCCTTGTATACAAGCATTATGAATGGAAAGCTATCCTTAAATGAAGGAATGCTCTACGAAAATGTCATTGCACAAATAATAGCAGCTAAAGGTAAAAAGCTGTATTTCTACACCAGATATAACGCAGAAAAACGTAGGAATGATATAGAAATCGATTTTTTACTATCGAACGAAAGCAAAACCAATTACAGAATAAATCCTGTAGAGGTGAAATCATCGAAAAACTACAGTGCACCTTCCATAGAAAAGTTTGTAGAAATATTTAAGCGTAAGGTGGAAAATCCGATGATAGTACATCCAAAGAACCTAGTGGAAGTAAATGGCATTTTAAGAATGCCGCCTTATATGTTTGCGCTGTGTGAGTGATAATAAATCAGAATCTATAGATTTTTTAAAGGCAACACCTATGTGTTGCCTTTTTTATACCCCCATTCATAGTTAAATATTACAATATGGAAAAATCAAAAACAAGCGGTAATTCCATAAAAAGTATGTTATAATAATCTATTATATTTAAAAATAAAATGGTGGATTCATGAGAGATTTAAAAGATATCAGATTAGACCTTGATGAAATAGACGAAAAAATCGCGACTTTACTTGCAAAACGAATGGATTTAAGCATTGAAGTGGCAAAGTCTAAGAAGGCAAGCGGCAAGGCGATTTTGGATGAAGCAAGAGAGGCACAAAAGCTTGAAAAAGTTGCAAGCCTCGTTGAAGATTCAAAAAAAGACGGCGTAAAAGAGGTCTTCAAGACTATTATGGCAGAGAGCCGTAAGATTCAGGAAAAAGAACATGAAAAACAGTAAAAAATTATTCTTATTCAGAAATGCAAAGCACCAAGACGTTTTCGACGAAATGGTTAATATTATCGCAGATGTGGAAAACGGCGAGTTTGAAAAAGACGTGGTTGATAGGGTTTACGAAGTGGTTTACAAGCTTATCGAGCTTGCCGGTCACTATGGTTTTGCGGGCAATATCTGGCACAACTTTATTGCTTTTATCATTGCCCATAACGAAAATGCCTTCAGCCTTCAGTGCGAAATAGGCGGAGAACCGTCTGAAAGCTTGACGCCTGTGGTTATGCAGGATTGCAAGGTTTTCTTCAATCTTATTAATTACGATTTAAAGAGCATAGACAAAGAGCTTGATATTAGCGCATTTGAGCTTCTCGAAAATCACGCGGTGAGAAAAAACGACACCAGCAAGGTTTTCAACGAACGTATCAGAGATTGCATTTATAACCTGGCTTTGGTGCTGGAAGAGGCTAACGATGCTCAGGATTATTACGATATAATCAAGATTTTTTATAATAAATACGGTGTGGGCGATTTAGGTTTACATAAAGCTTACAGGCTTAAAGACGAACCGGAAAATTCCGACAATGTCCTTGCTTTAATCGACCCAATTACAAATACGGAAAGCATCAGTTTTGACGATCTTGTGGGCTACGAGCTTCAAAAGGAAAAGCTCATTAAAAACACAGAGGATTTCTTAAAGGGCAAAGCTGCCAACAACGTGCTTTTGTATGGAGATTCCGGTACGGGCAAATCCTCATCCGTTAAGGCACTTCTTAACAC
>CACZQX010000180.1 GCA_902783445.1 uncultured Lachnospiraceae bacterium | reverse complement strand
CAAACATTATTACCACAAATTCCTTCGGTGCAAATACGATTAAATACAAGGCCGAAGGTAAACATGAACTGAAAGATGTTATTAAAGCAGCAATAGAAAATGCCAAAGAGGCAAGAAAAATTGTTGAGGCCGAGGGAAATACGGCGCCTCATTTTGTGGCATTCGATGTAAGTGCAACGGGTAAACTTATTGAACCATTGGGCGACCTTAGCTTCGACGAGGCTCTTAAATGCTTTGAAGAGACAATAGGATATGCATTGGAGGCCGGACCGGATCTTATTATTATCGAGACCATGACGGATATTTTCGAGGCAAAGGCAGCTCTTCTTGCGGCAAAGAAACTTGCGAAGATTCCTGTATTTGTAACTTGCGCTTTTGATGATAAGTCGAGACTTCTTACGGGATCGGAAGTGGAAGAGGTTGTTGCGGTGCTTGAAGGCTTGGGCGCTGATGCTGTGGGCATAAATTGCAGCTTGGGACCGGAACAAATGAAGCCTATGGTGGAAAAATTTGTGAAATATGCGTCGGTTCCGGTTATCGTTAATCCAAATGCGGGACTTCCGAGAATGGAAGACGGAAAGACGTTTTATGATGTAACTCCGGATATTTTTGCGGGACTTGTAAGCGAGTTTGCGAAGATGGGAGTAAGCATTGTGGGCGGTTGTTGCGGCACAACTCACGACCATATAAAGGCCTTGGTTAAAGCTTGTGAGAACATAGAAGCAGCAAAACTTACGGACAAGGGAAAATCTTTCATTGCGTCGGCAACAAGAGTATTTGATTTAAAGCTTGACGATATAACAATAGGATGCGCTATAAACCCGGATAATTCGGACATAAAAGAAGCAATAGATGATGAAGATTTGGATACATTTGTGGATGAAGCCATGGACCAAGCGGATGATGAAATTGATGTTATCGGCATAAATGTTGGGGATAATTCGATACTCAAAGATGTTATTTTGGAAGTCCAAGGCATGGTTAAAAATCCGTTTATGATAGAATGCAAAGATGAAAAACTGTTGGGACAAGCTCTTTCCTGCGTAAACGGTAAAGCTCTTGTTAAGCTTGAATCGGAAGATATAAAGAATAAGCCGGAGCTTTTAAAGACGGTTAAAAATTTTGGGGGACTTATTTTCGTATCCGATGTCAATGAAGGAAACGAAGCGGAAGTTGAGTCTTTGCTTGAATCGGCAAAGAGTGCGGGACTTAACAAAAAGGATATTGTATTTGATTGCGATAGAGTAAAATTTGCTTAAATTTCGGAGGGTATTTCATTGAAAAAAAGACTTGTATTATTGGGGCTTATTGCAGTCCTTATTTTGGCAATTTCTTTGATTGCGGGCTGCAAGAAAGACAAAAAAGAAGAAGAAACAAAAGCTACAAAGCAAACCGAGACCACGACCGTAGATCCGACCATCGGAAAGCTTAGGAGCTTACTTACAAACGAATGGATAGATGAGGAATTGGTGCTTAAAAGACCGGTTGCCATTATGTTTAACAATATCTACGATGGCTGTCCGCAAAACGGAATAGCAAAAGCCGGTATAATTTACGAAGCACCGGTGGAAGGCGGAATCTGCAGACTTATGGGAGTTTTTGACGACTATTCGGGTCTTGAAAGAATCGGCTCCATTAGAAGCGCAAGAACCTATTTTCCGATGTTTGCAAACGAATATGACGCAATATATATGCATCACGGTTATGCATATTATGCGATTGATGCTTTGGAAATGGTTGACGACCTTGATTGCGGCGGTGGATACGGCGGAGTTATGGCTTACAGAAGCGATGACCGTGTGGCACCTCACAATTCTTTTACAACGCCGGACATGATTGATGCGGGCATAGAAGCTTGCGGTTACACAAGAGACTACAGTGAAACACCAACAAGCCATTTTTATTTCAGCGATGAAAAAACTCAAATAAATATTGTTGACGGAATCACGGCAAATATTATAAAGCCGGGTTATCCGGTTAACTATCCGAGCTTTGAATACGATCCGGCCACAAAGCTTTACAAGCGTTATCAATACGGCGAAGCTCATATTGATGAATTGACCGGAGAACAGCTGACATGTAAGAATATTATTCTTCAATATTGCAACTATTCCATGTATGAGGACAGTCCTTATCTTAATATTAATGTATCGGAAGGCGGAGACGGAATGTTCTTCACCAACGGAATGGGTGAAAGTATCACATGGGCAAAAGATTACCCATGGGGCACTACACACTACTACGATATGGCGGGCAATGAAATTACTTTGAATACGGGAAAAACTTGGATTTGCATTTGCCTTACAAATAATTTGGGAGCAATAGGCGTTGAATAACTAATCGCGCCTGCCCCGCTGCGGACCGGAGAGTAATCTTTGAAACCAGTTTGTTTCAAAGCCTTCGTCAACTTGGCTGAAAGAGCCGCGGATGATTTTGTATTCCTTGAAATTTTTTGCCCAAGCATTAACCAAACTGTCGCAAAAAAGATTGCAGGCTGCTTGAGGAATGCTGTCAAACAAAGGAATTACGTAAGAAGATATGTAGACGCTGTCTTCGCTTAAGAGGCGCCCTTTTTTGAAAAAGCCGGCTTCTTTTAAACGATTCTTTTCGGCATCGATAATGCAGTCACATAAAGCGGATACAATGTCGGCTTTTGCCGATTCGTCCGCCAAGTTATAGTCATTTACATAGGCGGCGATTGATTCCGCAAAGTCGCTTCTTAAGCATTCGAAATTATTTTCGTATTCTGTGGATGACTTTGGCGGAACGTTAAAAGTATTGTTTACTATATTTTTAAAACTGTTTAAATAATCCATAACAGGTCCTTTCGAAAAAAAAGTGATCAAATAGTATTATAGATTAAATGCGTATTACAGTTCAACAATAATTTGATATTCACAAATGGTTAACATAATATAAATAATTTTATGGGGTAGATTATGCTTGAATTAAGAAATATCAAAAAAGTATATGAAGTTGGAGACGAAAAAGTTACGGCTCTCAATGATGTAAGTTTGTCCTTAAGAGACAGCGAATTTGTCTCCGTTTTGGGGCCTTCGGGTTGCGGTAAAACCACCCTTTTGAACATCATAGGAGGCTTGGATCATTACGACTCGGGTGATCTTTTGATTAATTCGGTTTCCACAAAAAGATATAAAGACAGAGATTGGGACAGTTACAGAAATCATTCTGTGGGCTTTGTTTTTCAAAGCTATAATCTTATCCCTCACCAAAACGTGCTTTCAAACGTGGAGTTGGCCCTTACTTTAACCGGTGTATCCAAAAAAGAGCGCAGAGCACGTGCAAAAGAGGTGCTTAAAAAAGTCGGCCTTGAAAATCAAATGCATAAAAAGCCAAATCAAATGTCCGGCGGACAGATGCAGCGTGTTGCCATTGCAAGAGCTTTAATAAACAATCCGGATATTTTGCTGGCGGATGAGCCTACGGGAGCTTTGGATACGGAAACAAGTACACAGATTATGGAACTGCTTAAGGAGATTTCAAAAGATCGACTTATAGTTATGGTTACTCATAATCCGGATCTTGCAAATACATACTCCACAAGGATTATCAATCTTTTGGACGGCAAAATCACAAATGATTCGAATCCTTACGATAAAAAGACGGAAGAGGAAGTTCCGAAGAAAAAAATAAAAAAACCTTCCATGGGTTTATTTACGGCCTTTTCCTTAAGCTTAAACAATTTGATGACAAAAAAGGCCAGAACCTTCTTGACTGCCTTTGCGGGAAGTATAGGAATTATCGGCATTGCCTTGATTCTGGCGCTTTCAACGGGTATACAAGAATATATCGATTCCGTTGAGGCGGATACCATGTCGTCTTATCCTATAACGATCGAATCGGAAAACGTTGATATAAATGCGATTTTGGAAAAAATGATGGGTGGCAGACGCGCCTCGGAAGAAAAAGCCGACCACGAACTTGATAAAGTATATGCAAATACCGTGATGAGCGAACTTATCACATCCATGAACAATTTGGAAAGCAAGCATAACAATCTTGAAGCATTCAAAGAATTTTTGGATTCAAGCGATGAGATGAAGGAAAATGTAAGTGCCATTCTTTATTCCTATGGTTTTGACTTTAACGTTCTTACGGAAGACAGCGACGGAACGGTTATCAAGTCCGATATCGACACCCTTATGAGCGATGCTTTGGGCACCGATAACTATGCTCTTGCGGCAAAAAACAAGGATAATAAATCCGATGCATCCGCAAGCATGAGTTCGTTTTATTCCGGAATGTTAAGCAGTTTTTCCAATCTTAAGGTTTGGTCGGAAATGCTGCCGGATAAGGACGGAAACGGCATCAATGATATAGTTTACGACCAATACGAACTTGTTTACGGTAATTGGCCGAGTGAGTATAACGATGTTTTGTTGGTGCTTGATAAAAACAACGAGATTACGGACATGAGCCTTTATGCTTTGGGCCTTAAACCTTATGAGGAAATGAAGTCCGTAATGCAGGCAACCATGAACGAGGAAGAAATCGAAAACTCCGACGAAAGTTGGACTTATGATGAGATAATGGCAAAAACATTCAAACTCATTCCTTCCTCGGATTATTATAATTATGACAGCCAGAAGGGCATTTACAAAGATATCAGCACAACCGATGCGGGCCTTTCATATCTTTACGACAACGGCATAGATTTGAATGTTTCGGGTGTTATAAGACTTAAAGAAGACGTGGGCAGGTCCGGCGTAATAAACGGCTCCATGGCATATACACACGAACTTACCAAATATGTTATCGACAGAATCCTTAACAGTGATGTTGTAAAAGCTCAGCTTGAAAGTCCGGATATTGATGTACTTAAGAATCTGCCTTTTGCAACGGATGAAAACACAAACTTAAGCGATGAAGAAAAAATTACGGCATTTCGTGATTATGCGGAAGGCCTTGATGAGGCGGGAAAGGCCGAGCTTTACGTAAAAGTTGCATCTTATCCGGATGAAGATTACGTAAAAGAAGTTGTGGATGCTCAAATGGAGAATCTTACAAGACAAAAAATCGAGGATGATATGACCGCCGCTTATGCAGAAGAAATCGGAATGGACGAGGATAAGCTCAGGGATTATATTTCAGGACTTTCGGATGATGAGCTTATGGATTATGCAAGACAGGCAATCGAAGAGCAGGTTTATGCCGCGTATGCTCAGAGGATGACCATGAATTTGGCTTATATGTCTCCTTCCGCATTGGCATATTCTCTTGATGCTCAATTGCCGAACTACACGGATGCTCAGCTGGTTTCTTATTACGATAACTTTATGCCGGAACAAGTTTCGGAAAGCACATTGGACGAAAACCTTGAAACATTGGGATACGTGGACATAAATGTTCCGACGATGATAAGCATATACGCAAATTCATTTGAGTCAAAGGATAATATTTCTGATATAATTGAAGGATATAATGAGTCGGTTTCGGAAGATGACGAGATTTCCTACACCGATTATGTGGGACTTCTTATGTCATCGGTAAGCACCGTAATTAACGGTATTTCCTATGTCCTTGTGGCATTTGTGGGAGTATCTTTAATCGTTTCCTCGATTATGATAGGAATTATCACATACATTTCGGTACTTGAACGTACAAAAGAAATCGGTGTACTTCGAAGTATTGGTGCTTCCAAGATGGATGTTTCCAGAGTATTTAACGCCGAGACGATTATTGTGGGACTTATAGCCGGAACACTCGGTATTGTAATAAGTCTTATACTTGAAATACCTATAAATATTATAGTTGAGAATTTGACAAGCATTCCGAATGTGTCTCATTTGCCTTTTATCGCAGCTTTGATACTTATCGGAATAAGCATTTTGCTTACATTTATTGCCGGGCTTTTCCCTGCAAGAGTCGCAGCGAAAAAAGACCCTGTGGAAGCACTTAGAACAGAATAGACGGAGGCATTATGGGAATAGTTTTTTATTCGACTTTAACGATACTTTGCTTTATAAATCTATTTATTTACTGCATGCAAAGCCATTCCAGACTTAATGTTTGCTATTTGTTAATATTTTTGGGCCTTTCGGCATCCACTGCCGGATATCTTCTTGTTGCTGTTTCCACAAGTCTTGAAGAAGCGATTTTGGCAAATAAATTAACATATATAGGTGGATGCTTTGTTACAATGTTGGTTATGTTTGCCATATTCGGTATGCTTAAAATCAAGATTACGCCGAAGCTTGCCATTCCTTTTATTTGCGCCAGCGGGCTTGTGTATGCATTTGCCATGATGGCGGGATATAATGATCTTTTTTACAAAAAAGTGACAATGGAAAAGATTAACGGCATAACAATCTTAAGCAAAGTCTACGGACCGCTTCACAATGCCTACTATATTTTGCTTTACGCATATATAGTTATAAATGTGGTTTCGATTATCTATGCCTTTGCGAAAAGAAGGGATGTTTCCTACAAGAACGTTACCATTTTTGCAATTATTGAGGCAATAACCGTAGGCATTTATTTCGGACAAAGAAGTATAGGATTGAATATAGATCTTGTTCCTTTATCGTTTTTTGCAAGCGGAATCTGCATTTTGTTCCTTGCTTGGCGCAGCAAATATTACGACATTGCGGGAGCTATTTTCCAAAACCAAATCAGACAAAACAAAAGGGGGTACATTGCTCTTGATTTAAATGGAAGATTCCTTGGTTGCAATGATATTGCCCTTGAAGTGATTCCGGAAATCAAAATGCAAAAAATAGACTTGAAACTTTCCGAGGATGTTTTGGATAAATTTAATTTTTACGCAAGCAATTTGAGCTTGCCGGCAAGCAAAGAAAACATTTACAGAAATTGCGAAATAAAGTCTATGAACTATACTGTTACGGTGGGAAGATTTTACAATAACAAAAAGATTATGGGCACTCTTTTCGAGCTTGAAAAAAACGATACATCGGAATTGGAGATGGAAGTTTTCGAAAGAACCAACAAAATCGAAGAAATTCAAAGAATGCTTGTTGTGGGCCTTTCAAGTATCATCGAAGATTACGATTTGGATGTCGGTGGCAACTCAAAAAGAACCACGGACGGCGTACACATTTTTGTTGATGAAATGAAAAAAGAAAAGTACGGCTTTGACTACGGGGATGATTTCTATAATGCAGTCATTAAAGCCGCACCTCTTCATGATATCGGCAAGATAACCATAGATAAAGAGATTCTCGGCAACGAAGGCAAATATACGGATAGAGAATTTGAAAGAATGAAAAGCCATGCTACAAACGGGGCGTTGATTGTGGCAAGAATGCTCTCGAATATAGATGATAAAATGTTTAAAGATGTTGCGGTTAATGTGGCGAATTATCATCATGAACGATGGGACGGCAGCGGCTATCCCATGGCACTTTCAGGTGAAAACATTCCTATTGAAGCCAGAATCATGGCGATTATGGATGTTTACGATGCTTTGGTTACAAAAAGAAAATACAAAGAAGCGATTTCTCATGATGAAGCGGT